>JAKSCP010000361.1 GCA_022360535.1 Pseudomonadales bacterium
AAAGAGCTGATAGCAAGGTACAACAGGTATAACACGCCGGCCCACTTTAGCCATCGTAGTCCGTTGTTTAGCAAAACCAACAATCCGGTCGTGCCGAGCGCTGCCACAGCGAGCTGCACAATCATCGCCAGACTGGTTCCAATGACCGTTTGCAATCCACGCTTGGTCCCGGCAGTAATGCTGGTTGAGACGATGACCAGAATGTTCGGCCCAGGCATGGCAATCACCAGCAGTGAAACCAGAACAAATGAGAGATAAAGTTCAAGAGTCATTTCGTTATCTATCCTCGCTGTGAAACCAGTAATCCAAACTGGTCTATCTCCACCAGTACATTTTCCATATCAGTCACATCAATTGGTGCTCTGGTCGAACTATCGTGTTGGCCAAACACAAACACCTTCAAAGCATTGCCACGTCGGTCTGGCAAGCTTGCCATAGAGGAATCAAATCCCTGCGGTACGAAAACACTTACCAGATCGATACTGTCACCCGCCTCTTCAATAAATTCACGTTTGTTTGAATACCACTGGGTTTTATCAGCAGGAAAACTATCCAGGATCTCCTGATCATAAACAAACACAATGTCCACTTCCGTAATCAGAATTGCATTGAAGTCCAATCGCGATTGAATGAACACCGATCGTACTTCTGCAAACACATTACTACACAGAGACATTAGCAGCGTGAGAACTAAAAAAGCTTTTTGCATGATGGTTCTGATTAAATCTGGTTTAAAACTTTTTAAAAAGTTATTCAAAAAAAAGGCCAGCTCAAAATCGGCTGGCCTTTGTTGCCGTTTTGTTAACAGCCGGTTTTCATTCGTTCGTGGGCACGATTCCGGTTTCAGACTTTGGCGAACCATCTCCATTAAATCCCATCACTTCATAGCGACGCCAGCCAGCGAGGATTCCCAGCAAGCCGTGATTGCCTTCGTGGCAGGCGTATTCGTAAACCGGATCAGCAGAGGCGCGTAGAGGCAGTCGAGCCGACCAGGGCTCATCCCATGACAGGGGATCGGTTACTGTGAAGTCATACTCCAAGGTGTCAGCATCGGTGCGGCGGAAGTGTTCGATTACATGGGCCTGATCTGACATGCCACGCAAATTGTAGGTGTGGTACCAGCCCTTGGTTTCGATGACGAGAGTATCGTCTTCCCAGCGAGCAATAGAGTTACCTTCCCATTTACCCTGCTTGATATCGAAATCATCAGCATAAGGAATGATACGGGCAGTGTGCACCATTTCATTCAGAATCATCACATGGCTTTCGGTTTGTACCAATTGCATATTGTTGTTGTAGGAGCCTGGGATCATTGGAGGCCCACCGACAAATCCTGTGATACAGCGGTCTACCGTGGTGCGGCCTTCAGGGCCAGCACTCTCGAAAACCATTTGTTGATATTCTGCACGGCGCTCCCTGCCTGCTTCATTGGTTGGCGGTAAACGACCGTTGGGTGGATCGTAGATCAATGAGGTGCGCCGATCAGCAATGGTCTTGTTGCCGCGCTCATACCAGAACTCGTTATAGGAAATAACGCCAGGAGGGTACTGGGCACCTCCTACACTATCGATGATTAAATCCCGGTTCTGACGACGGTTCTCAAACTCTTCCCACTCAGCAGCTTGCTCAGGGGTTAAGGTTTCGAATCTTTCTAATTCTCTTGGTCGCTGCAGGGGCGTGATGGTACGGAAAGTATAAAATCCCTGGAAATCAGGATGTCCATACTCTGTGCGTGGAAGCGCATCGTCCTGAGCGGATAGGGCCGGCGCAACAATCATACCTAACAGGGCCAGGCTGAGTTTGGTCAGGGCTCGGGTGGTCATTGGAATCTCCAAATCTTGTTTTTCTGCTCGTTTCTATTTGAGGTCTGTCATCGAGTAATCCGCTGAAACTACGCTGGTTTCCGCCTTTTTTCAAGGCAAAAGCCGCCACCACCGAGATGCTGCGGTCAAATTGAATTGGGCCTATAGCTGGTTTATGCTTCCGAGCCTCGCAAGTCACGCAACACCAGGAAATATGGCTACTTCAACGGTTGCAGGGCAACCTAAATCAGCTTCTCGCAACAAGTCTAAAAATCAGCAAAATCAGACCGGCTTTTCAGCCACACACTTCCGTGTGCCACTGGTACTGACTCTCGCTCTGTTCTTACTCTCATTCGTGCCACGAGTTCAAAGCAACCCGGTGTTGGTGGCTTCGTTCTGGGGTGCAATTGCGGTGTTGCTGGCTTGGCAGGCTTATCAGTTTCTGCAGATGCAGCGGCAGGGAGAAAGCCACGGTTTCTTCGTTTTATTGCGGCCCCAGCACTATATACAGGCCATGGTGCAATCCAGTGTCTATCTTTACTGGGGGTTCTACTGGCGACCCGTGTATGAGCACTTCTGGTTGATCATCGCCCAGATTCTGTTTGCGTACACCTTTGACATGTTGCTGTCCTGGTCACGCAAACGGGATTACACGCTGGGCTTTGGACCTATCCCAATCATCCTCAGTGTCAATTTGTTCCTGTGGTTCCGCGACGATTGGTTCTATCTGCAATTTCTCATGATCGCCATCGGCTTCATGGGTAAAGAGTATGTGCGTTGGCACCGAGAAGGCCGCAACGTACATATTTTCAATCCATCGGCTTTTGCTCTGGGTATCTTCTCGGTCATTCTGATTGCAACGAATACCACCAGTTTGACCTGGGGCCAGGAGATAGCTTCGACTCTCACGCTGGCACCGAATATCTATACCTTCCTGTTTCTGGTTGGCTTGGTGGTGATGTACTTCTTCTCCATAACCCTGGTAGCGGGTATGGCGGCGATCACCCTGTTTCTATTCAGTGCCATCTATTCTTCGACTGCTGGCGTGCCTTATTTTCTGGATTCGGAAATTCCGGCGGCGGTGTTTCTGGGCTTGCACTTATTGATTACTGATCCATCAACTTCACCCCGAACGCCGCTGGGTAAAGTCTTCTTTGGTTTGCTCTATGGCATTGGTGTGTTTGCGCTCTATACCTTGTTGGGTGCTCTGGGTGCACCGACCTTTTATGACAAGCTGTTGTGCGTGCCCTTGTTGAATCTCAGTGTTATCGCCATTGACAGGTTAGTCCGTTCAGTAAGTTCCGAGACTCTCATCAATGTCTGGAAAGACAACTGGTTTAGCGGTCGCGGCAATCTTGCTCACATGAGTGTTTGGGTAGTGCTATTTGGACTGATGTCGGTATTGGGGAAAACCGATGGCAAACATGAAGGCGATAGTCTGCCTTTCTGGCAACAAGCCTGTGCGGAAGGCTTACCCAATAGTTGCCAGCGACTGGTGCAACTGGAAGCGACTTATTGCGGCGACAATGCGGCCTGGGCGTGCAATGAGCTAGGGGCGCATTATCGGGAAGGAACCATAGTGGAACAAAATCAGGAACTCTCATTAGGGTATTTCTCCAGATCCTGCGAACTAAAATTTAAAGCCGGTTGCATCAACCTGCTCGATGCCGACACCATAGCTCGAGAGAATCCACGGGAACTGGATCTGCGTTTACTGCTGCGGGAAGGTGGTCAGAACCTGATGGAGCTGCCGGTTGATCAGTTGTATGCCCGCGCCTGTGACCATGACTGGGCCTTTGCCTGCGACCCACCAAGAATAAACATATGAGTGAAGAGAAACAGTCAGAACAACCAAAGGTGCCAGGACGCACCATTGGGTTCAGTATCATGACTGTTGCAACCCTCTTCGTTGCTATCTTTCTCTATCAAAACTCCTCGCCTGATAATCAATCTGCAGGTGGCGAATCGATTGCAGAATTTGCCAACCTGGACGGGTTCTCATCAGCCCATTGGTTTCTCCCTGACGACAACATGCTGGGATTCGTGGAAATTCCCGCCGGTAGATTTACCATGGGTAGCAATCCCAATCTTGATCGCATGGCTTATCAGAACGAACGTTGGTCAGACCTGCGTCGACAGGGAGAGGTTGAACTACCTCGATACTATATCGCCCGCTTTGAAACCACTGTCGCGCAATTCGCAGCCTTTGTTGCGGATAGTGGTGCGGCAGCGCCGCAAGTCCCTTTAAGTGGGGCAGGAAATTTGCCAGTTACTAATGTCACCTGGCCAGAGGCCCTGGCCTATACCCGCTGGCTGGATCTGCAATTACGCCAATCCGCTGATACGCCGGCGCCTCTACGCGCTTTGCTGGACGGCGGTGCAAGGGTGACATTGCCGAATGAAGCGGAATGGGAAAAAGCGGCTCGGGGCAGCGATGGCAGAATATTCCCCTGGCGTGAAGCGCGTGCCGAGGAAGTTGCTAACTTCAATTCCCAATCCACCCGACCTGTAGATAGTTCCCCTTGCACGCAATGCGCGTGGGGTTTGAGTGACATGGCCGGAAACGTCTGGGAGCTTACCCGCAGTCCGTTGCAAGACTACCCCTATACAGCAGAAGACGATGCCGAAGGTCTGGCAGAAGACGCACTGTACGTCATGCGTGGTGGCTCATTTGCCGATGGGCTCAACAATATTCGCGCCGCCGTAAGAGGCGGTGTAGACCCGGGCGTGCGTAATTCCACCATCGGATTCCGCGTCGTCGTTAGTACCCAGTAATCTGTCCTCTTAGTGGCGGGATTTGTGTGAGCTGATTCACACACATTTCTGTCAACCATTTCATTCCCTCCGCGTTCTACTTATCAAGCCCGCAGAAAGCAGGCGAATTCTCTGAGCAAGAGGCATGAAGGACTTAAAGGAGACAGGAGATGAAACGGGTCACAATTGCAGCGAGTCTGGGTTTGATAATGAGTTTGGCGTTTACCACCGCTGAAGCACATCCACGTAATTATGCCCATGGCCATCACAACCATGTTGTCGTGCAAAGAGGTGTGGTAGTGCGACCGGCACCAGTCGCAAATCTAGTGGCGCGTACTGTTGGCGCGGTATTCGATACGCTGCCCGCCAATCACGTACGAGTGGTACATGCAGGCAGAACGTATTATCTGCACGATGGGGTTTACTATGCACGCCAGGGTGCTCGCTACGTAGTTGTTAAACCTGTCGCCGGCATTCGCGTCACCTCACTGCCAAGAGGTTACACCACAGTGCGAATTGATGGCCGAACCCACTATCGATTCAATAGTGTGACTTACCGTCGAGTGAATAACTACTACGTAGTTGTGTAAGTAGTTGTGTAATTTGAATCCAACAG
This sequence comes from Pseudomonadales bacterium, assembly GCA_022360535.1. GTDB lineage: Bacteria > Pseudomonadota > Gammaproteobacteria > Pseudomonadales > Pseudohongiellaceae > UBA9145. Next base: position 5,173 of record JAKSCP010000361.1, read on the forward strand.
ATGGAGGGATGTCCTGGACTTAAGACATCCCTTTTTCATGTGAAAGTTTTAGTTTGCAGATGCACTTGCAATCATAGTGTTCAGAGTTGCGGTTACTTCTGGCGTGATGTCATAACTAAACCCGGAAACTACCACGCTTTCCGATCTTAGAATCAGATCGTATCCCCCACTTTCGTAAACCTCATTAATCGCATCACCCAATAGTGTTCGATAGCGTTCAATGAAGGCGTTCTGACTATCACGAAGCGCGGCTTGCACTCTTTCGCCAATGCGCTGCAGTTGCATCTGCTTGACCTGACCTTCCTCCTGCAGTCTTTGCATTTCTGCAATCGATAGTACGGGGGCATTGGTTTCAAGGTCTGCCATGAGCTCCGCGAGTTCCTCGCGGAGGCTATCAGCGGTTTCCTGATCTTCCTGAAAAGTCTCTTCGAGCGTACGCATTTCAATCTGCCATGCATCAGTTGCGAAGACGGCTCTATTTAAATCGAAAATACCTATTGTTGCGTGAGCTGCAGCCTGCTGTGTGGCTACGAGAAAGAACAAAGCTGCAATTAACGCAGTAGCGCGGGAAATCTTATTTTTCATGACAAAGAACTCCATAACGATGGTCGCTGCACCGTTGCTAGTGAGAAGAAGTCTGAAGAGTTGTTGCTTCTACTTGGATTGCAGCGATAGGAGAAAGTTGCAGAACCTAGTTGATTTGCTGATCGAAGAGTTCGGACGCCGCCAGCATTCTTATCATGGCAATTGCATCACGATCGATCTGCACATAGGCTGATTTGAGATGCTCACCCACGTTCACGCCATCATCACTCTCATCCAGTTCACGCTTGTAGCGAAAGCGTACGAATAGCGACCCTGCCTCCGGTTCCTCGATACAAGTCGTGCTTTCTGCCTCGATCTGATCGTGATCGGCAATAGTACTGGTATGGATACGTTGTTCAGGATAGAGCACGACATGCTCACAGAAGCTGCTGCCTCCCACATTAATCGTGCGCAGGAATTCGTTACTGCCTAAAGGTTTGCAGTGACAGTCCAGACTGCGATTGAATTTTTCCGGACTACGGGCTCTTAACACCAGGCCTTGCCAGAGTTGGCTACGACTAAGATCGGTAATGCTGTTATCGCTCAAGTCATTGACCTGAACGATGTGTTCAAACTCTAACAAAAGAACATCCTGGATAAGTCAGGGGAGCAGTGTAACTCATGCAGTGGATGCTATTCAGCTTTCCTGTGTTGATGCCTGACCTTGAAGTCGACAAGCCTTGGCTCTATCTCTAGAATCTCCTCGCGCACACTTCTGGAAGTAGTAATGAACACGGATCCACTTTTTCGACCCTTCGAACACCCAAAACTGCAACTCCCCAATCGCATCGTCATGGCACCCATGACCCGGCAGTTCTCACCAAACGGAGTGCCTGATGCGCAGGTGCGGGACTATTATCGCCGTCGCGCCGAAGGTGAGGTGGGCTTGATCATTACTGAAGGCACCACAGTACCGCACAAAGCGGCATCTTCAGCTGTGCAGATTCCCCGTTTTCATGATGAGGCGCTGGAAGGTTGGGCTGATGTAGTAGAGGCCGTGCATGCTGCAGGTGGCAAGATTGCCCCACAGCTTTGGCATGTCGGTGTTATCCGCAAACCTGGTGAGGGCCCTTATCCAGATTACGCCACGATTTCACCTTCCGGATACTTACGCCCCGGCAAAAAGGTACTGAAACCACTCTCTAACGCCGAGATTGATGAATTGATAGCTGCCTATACACAGGCAGCAGTCAGTGCTCAGCAGCTTGGTTTCGATGCTTTGGAATTGCATGGTGCCCATGGCTACCTTATCGACAATTTCTTCTGGGAAGGCACCAATGTACGGGATGATGAGTACGGCGGCTCCTTGGTAAAACGCACCCGCTTTGCCACTGCGATTGTGGAGTCTATTCGGGCAGAGCTGGGTGAGGACTTTCCAATCATTCTGCGTTTTTCACAGTGGAAACAGCAGGATTTCGAGGCAAAGCTGGCGCAGAACGCCGAGGAGCTAGAGCAGTTCCTGGAGCCGCTATCAGCAGCCGGTGTGGATATCTTCCACTGTAGCACCCGACGCTTCTGGCAACCGGAATTTGAGGGCAGCGACCTGAATCTTGCCGGATGGGTAAAACAGCTTACCGGCAAACCCACTATCAGCGTTGGCAGTGTGGGACTCACGGAAGAGTTTGTAGCCACCTACGGTGAGGGTACAGCGGAAGTGGCAGGCATTGATGACCTGATCAACCGTATGCAGGCAGATGAGTTCGATTTGATTGCGGTGGGCAGAGCGCTGTTGGCCAATCCGGATTGGCCGCAGTTAATCCGTCATGGAGAGATGGACAAAATCAAAACTTTCAGCAAGGATTTACTTACCGAGTTGGTTTAACCGCAAACAGCAACGAGAAGCATCCATCATGATGAAGAAACTGGCAGTGGTGTTTGGTGTACTTGGCGTTATCGGACTGATCGCCAATTTCTGGCTATTTGCGGCACCCTCAGTGCCAGCTTCCGCTAACATTCCAACTTCAAACGAGGCCATTGAGCAGGGCGCGTATTTGTTCGCCGCCGGTGGCTGTATCAGTTGTCACCGTGGTGAAGATGATGCATCTGTACCCAGTGGAGGCCTGGCGCTTGAAACTGAGTTCGGCACATTCTACGCACCCAACATTACCCCAGACCCTGCTACCGGCGTTGGCAATTGGACAGGTGGTCAGTTTATCGCTGCAATGAAGCATGGCCGTTCTCCCAGCGGCAGCTTTTACTATCCCGCTTTTCCCTATCGCAGTTACGCTGGCCTGGAAGATGACGATGTCCTGGATTTGGCTGCCTATCTCATGTCACTGGAAGCAGTGAGCTATCAGACGCCGGAGCCGGAAACACCCGCCTGGTTGCAGCGTTGGATGGTAGCGGGATGGAACAAGCTGGCTGACTTCTCACAACCAGGCACCGAGCAATTTGAAGATGAACTTGTACAGCGTGGCGCCTATCTCGCGCGCAATCTCGGTCACTGCGGTGAATGTCATACGCCGCGTAATGGCTTAGGAATTCCTGATTGGGCGCGTGAATATGC
>JAKSCP010000364.1 GCA_022360535.1 Pseudomonadales bacterium
GGGATCTCCGGCGTAATAGTCTCGCCATAGTCTTTCACTGAGCATCACCACCCTTTCAGCGTCAGGCGAAGCATCTTCCAGGGTAAAACTTCGACCAAGGATCGGGTTGACAGCGAGAGCAGTGAAAAGATTGAGTGAAATTGAAGTACCGAGATAGGACTGGGCAAAATCGCCGTCACTGAATACGAATGTTCCTTTATTGATTGCGCCTATCTCAGAGTAGTAGCTGGAACTTTCATTCAGTCGATTCAGAAAGTAACTATCAAATTCATACAGCCCGAGATTGTCACTGGACACTGCATCAACAGCGCGAATACGGACATAATCATCTCCATGGGGAAATGGCATTGGTTCGTGAGCTAGCATGTTTCCAAAAGTGAATGCTGCCAGAAAGAGGCTCAGGCTAAGGATGATCACGACCAGCGTAGTTGCAGTAAACCCAGGGGTTTTGCGCAACAAGCGTAGTGAGTACTTTAGATCGTCAAATGCTTGCATTACATGTTGCTCACAGGATCGTTACTCATAACGCAACGCATCGCCTGGCTCGAGATTGATGGCTTTTTTTGCTGGCACATAGCAGGCGAGAAATATCAAAGCACCCATCAGTAGAATGACTGCAAGAAAAGTTGTTGGTAAGAATGCTGAATAGCTCGCGTTACTGGAGAGAGAAGAGACTACTCCGGTAATTGCCAATGTAGCAGCGGCTCCTCCTACAACTGCACCAATTAGTAGAAATGCGGCCCCCTGCCTCAGAAATCTCAAGACTATTGCGTAGTCTGCCGAACCCACCGCACGGCGAACGCCAATCTCGTGTCTGCGCAGTGTGATGGACCTGGCGATCACGCCATAAATTCCTATACCTGCCAGAATGAGTGTGGCAAAGGAAAGTGTCAGGAATATTGGCTCCAACACATCCAGGCCAGACTGGCTGATTTCAATTTCCCGTTGCAGGAGCCGAAAATTGTCGACAGCGATATTTCGGTCAACATTGCCAGTAGCAACGCGTAATTGGCGTTCGAGATCGGCTGCTGAGATATCGGTTTGGAATTGTGCGACTAAGTAGTAGTTAGTCGGTGTGCTTTGACTGATCGGCCGATAAATACTCGGAGGTATTTCACTGAGGTTGAATGATGATTGCAATACATTGGACACCACGCCGACAACCGTTAGCCACTCGGTCTCGCCCTGTCGAGTAACGCCTATTCGTTTACCAAGTGCAGAGTCTCCTGGCCATAATGTATCAGCCAGATTCTGTTGAATAACGGTCACCGAAGTGGAATTGCCAGTATCACTTCCCGTGAACTCCCTGCCAGAGCGCAACTCAATATTTAAGGAATTGAAGTAGCTATCGCTTATCCAGATAGACCGTAACGTTGGCAGTTGATCGTTGAATGCCAGATCTCGATCCTCAAGCTCATAGTTCGCGGCGAGACCAAACTTGCCCGGCGGAGCAGTGCTGACAGCGGCCAGAGTAACTTCAGGAATTTCCTGCACTCGCTCTATCAGAGACTGGATATAGCGGACTCTCTCTGCTTCAGCGCTGTAGTCAGGGCTATTGAGATTGAACGATGCAACCATGTGACGTTCGGTATCGAGATCAAACTCCACGTCCAGAACCAGGGCTGCCAGGTATATAGTGGCGCCACAACAAACCAGCAGGAAAAAGGAAAGAACAACTTCTGCTGCTACAACAACCTTAGCAGTGAAGTTATGGCCGGAAGACTGGGTTCCTTTGTTGCTGCTACTTAGCAGAACAGCAGTCTGATTTCGGTGCGCATGTATTGCCATCGGCAGACCTGCGGCAAGCCAGATCACTACAGTAAAAAACAGGCAGACCGCCACTGCTTCGGTCTGCAATGACATCACAAACCAGAAGGGCAGAAGTCCCATGCTGTTTACGAACAGATAGTTCAATGCTTCATTCAGGGCTACGCTGAGTAACAAGCTCAACAAAAACCCGGCGAAACAGATAATGAATGATTCAAGTAATACTTGCTTTGCTAACTCCCGGCCACTTGCACCTACAGAAGACCTTACTGCCAGTTCATGTTGTCTGCCCCTGGATCGAATGAAGAGCAGAGAAGAGAGATTGATTACTGACAGTGCCAAAACCACTAGAGTGACGAAAGAAATTATCCTGCCAAGATTAAATCCGCGGTCCTGATTCACGCTTGTATAAGGTGCCAGATATTCAGATCGATCGCCGAACGTTTCAGGGAATGCGCTAGCCAATTGACTGACAACTGCTTCAAGTTCGTTACTGGCACCTTCTAAATCAACTCCAGAATCCAGGATTCCAACTAAAGAGATTGCAGAGGAAGTATCGAAGACGCTGCCGTCTGGCGGTGCAGGTGTTGCCGAAATAGATAGCGGAACCCAGACTTCTTCCCATATTGGAAACTGGAAGCTGGATGGTAAAACTCCAATAATTGTAGCTGGCTCTCCGTCTATCCTGCTGGTATGGCCGACTATGTTCGGATCACTGTTGTAGTAGCTTTCCCAAACAGATTCGCCAATAAGAACGACTTTTTCTGCTCCAGGAACTGCATCTGCCTGGTTGAATGTTCGACCCAGGATAGGAGTTACGGCGGCGGTTTGTAGAAATTCCCATTCCAACGCCGCGCCGCTGAAAGTGCGGGCATACTCACCATCACTGAGTACATAGCTAGACATAGTGTAGGCATGTAATGATGAGAAGCTTTCGGAATTCGCTTCTATGTATCGATATGAGTACTCACTGTGATTGTTTAGCCCTCTCTCATTGCCAGAATTCTCATATACTGTTTTCAGCGCAACATAGCGACCCCCGTCAGGGTAGGGCATAGGTTTGTCTGTGAGTATCTGCTCAACGGTATAGGCAGTAGTGTACAGAGAGAGACCTAGCACGATGATCAGCAAGGTAATGCCTGTGAATAGAGGCGTCTTTCTCAGCAGTCGTAGCGAATAGCTTAGATCCGACAAGATTTGCATTACAGGTCAACTCCAGTTAAATCCGAAACATCATTCATAGCGAAGTGCATCGCCTGGCTCCAAAGCAATCGCTTTGCGCACTGGCAAAAACGACGCCCATGAAATCAGTGCCCCAATGGCAAGTACTACGAGCACCGACAAGACAGGCAGCACAGCAACGCCTTCGTCGATGCCCACGGCTGAGAAACTAACCATGACCACCAAAATTGCCGGGCCTACACCCAATGGAATGCCAAGCATCAGGTATCGAAAACCCTGCTTAACGAATCTGCTGACTACTTGCAGATTGGTGGATCCCAGCGCACGGCAGATACCGATCTCTTGCGTGCGTTCTGCTACCGAGCGTGTAACTACCGCATAAATTCCGATGACGGCCAGCAACAAAGTCCCAACAGAAAGGACGATAAATATATTTGCCAGCACGTCGAAGGCTCCCTGGATTTTGCTGATCTGGATATCCATGGTTTGAATATTTTCGACAGGGATGTTTCTGTCCAGATCATTGGCGATACGCCTTAATGAACCTTCAATCGCATCGATGGGGGAAGGCTCTACAAGTGCCGTAAGATAAAACTCGTTGGGAGTGTTCTGACTCAGAGGTCGATACAACACGTCGGGGTTGGGCACCAACCGGCTGGCTGACTGCCTCAATGTTGTGATCACCCCGACCACAGTCAGTACTTGCTCATTGTCACCGGTATAGCTGGTAATCTGTTTACCTACGGCGGAGCTATCGGGCCAGAGCTCTCGAGCTAAGTCTTCGTTGATGAGGGTGACAGCTTCAGAGTTTTCGTTGTCATTACTGTCGATATTGCGTCCTTCCAGAACGCTCACTCCCAACAGGGGTAAGTAGTTCTCACTAATCCAGATAGTTCTGTTAAGAGGCAATTGGTCGTTGACGCTCAAATCCCGGCTGGCGATCTGATAACGTCCTGCTTGTCCGGCAAACCCGGGTATTGCCGAAGTAAAAGCGATATCAGATATAGAGGGTAGCTGCTGTACCTGCTGTTCCAAGTCACGTAAGTAATTAATCTTGTCACTGGGTTCTGAGTAGTCCGGGTGAGCTAAGTTAAAAGACGCTGAGACATAGCGGGTGGTGTCCAGTCCGTAGTCTGTATTCGTTACCTGGTAGGCAAAGTAAACCACCATGCCGCAGCACACGAGCAAGAAGCAGGACAAGGTCACTTCGGCACTGACGACGATTTGAGTAATCCATGATTTTCCAGATCCGCCTGTCCCTTTGTTGCTAGTACCAGACAAAACCTCAGCCGGCTTTTCTTTGTACACCCGAAGCGCGACAAACAGGCTGGAAGCCAGCCATATCAGTGCCGTGCAAACGATGCCAGCCAGCATGACGTTGCCATCTATCTGAAAATCGAACCAGAAGGGA
>JAKSCP010000366.1 GCA_022360535.1 Pseudomonadales bacterium
AACACAAGTCAGCCACCGGATTTGAACCAAATTCGGTGGCTGACTTGTGTTGCTGCTATTGGCTGCAGCTCTGGAACGCTTTTCCTGATTCAGGGTCAGGAGGAAGGTTGTATGACGGCGATTTTTGAATTCGCGGCTTCGATGAATGCAGGGCATCGAAGTGGGCGCATTATAAATGAAATCAGCACCGTTTTTCCAAACCTTGTGCAGCCGAATAACCTCCGTTCTAGGTTGATCCGCTGCGCTCAAAGCGCCAGAAATAAAACAGCGAGTAAGCCATCGGGATCAGCTGGGAACCGACCAGTAACGCTACCGTGAACATCATATTGGGGGTGAAAATGCTAGACAATATAAGCAGTAAGCCAAATATGACCATCAGTTTACCCGCGAGGCGATGCGTTGCCCGCCAGTTTTCTTCAGTTGCGATAGTCCAAGGTATCCGAATGCCTGCGAAAAAATTACGCTCAGTTTTACCCCACACATTTCCTGCAATTATCAGAAAAGCAGCAACGCCTATGGTGAAACCCAGATTAAAGAAGGCTTGGTCTCCTGGGTTTAACAAGATCGCGAATTGTATACATCCAAGCAACACACCGACCCCAAACAGAATGACATCCATTGGGCGCTTGCTGTTAGGTACGGAGAACTTCTGAGGAGAAGTGAGTATCAGTAAATGTAGAAGCAGGACAGAGCCAAAATAAATGGCGGGTATCAATGGGGCCATGACCGCTTTAGGCAGCTCATGAGCAACTTCCCCGTTGATGTCGAAGCGTGAGGGAATCATTTCAGGTGCGCTGGAATACAACACCGCTGTTAGTAGAACAATAGACGATAAGGCAAATAGGCTAAGTCTGTAGGCTTTAATGAAACTCATGATTCTGATCTTTTGTGGTCCTGGAAAAAACCAATGACAAACTGCGCTGCATCATCGAATACGCTGGTGTTTATGGCGTAATAAATGCTCTGGCCGTTTCTCCGCGTAATGACCAGGTCTGCCGTCTTCAGCTTGTTCAAATGATGAGACATTGATGGTCCGCTTATATCGAACTGCTGCCCGAGTTGCCCGGCTGTCATTTCACCCTGTTTCAGCAAATCCAGAATTTTTCGCCGGGTAGGGTCGGATATGGCTTCAAGAACTGTTTGCATCGGTTTGAATTAATAATTAAACATTTAGAAAATTATCTAAATATCTAATCGAGGTCAAGGGCAGATTCTCCAAAGGATCTACAGGTCACATGAATTGGGGCTGTTTACCCGTGACTAGGGGCAGCGATAGACGTCGAATTGCTGGCGGCCGTTGCTTACATCGTTGGTGGCGACAATGGCATTTCCGCCCATATTGGCAGCCTCGTTGCGAGCCAGGGTGCACAGCTCTTCCTGCTGGCGCTCGCTGCTACGGTCTACCAGGATAAGGCGATCCATCGTTGTTGAACTTGCCCGGCCCAGGCGTTCGCAACCCGCTACCTGATTAGCGGCTCGAACTTCGACCTGCTCTCCATCGCTGGTGAGTTGCACCCAGGTACAGCCGCCTAAGGCAGCAATGAGGAAGATTATGGTCAGAGATTTCTGCATGATGGGCTCCCAGTAGTGAGGCGAAGAGCAGTGTGATTCCTACTCTCCGCACCAAGGCGAATGTGGCTATGTTACCATCCGCCGACTCTTTGGTTTCTGATTTACGTTAAAAAGAACGAACTCTTAGCCTGAGCAATGGATCATTCACTTCTTGAGCAACTGAAACAAATCGTTGGCGATGGCGGCTATCGCGATCAGACCGACGTCGATCCCAGGAATTACAATGACTGGATGGGTGCTCGTGCAGTCGCGCCCGTCCTGTTGTTGCGACCAGGCAACACGGACCAAATCTCTCAAATACTGAAAGCCTGCCATGAAGCCGGGCAACCCATAGCGCCCCAAGGCGGTATGACCGGCTTGGTCTCTGCTGCTGCCCCTCTGGAGGGTGAAATCGCATTGTGTTTCGATCGCATGAAGCAGGTGCTGGAGGTCGATCCGTTCACTTCTACTATGACGGTAGAAGCGGGGGTTGAGTTACAAACCATTCAGGAAAAAGCCGATGAGCATGGCTTGCTGTTTCCGCTTGATTTGGGAGCGCGGGGGAGTTGCACCATTGGCGGTAATCTCTCCACTAATGCCGGAGGCAATCGCGTTATTCGCTATGGCATGACCCGCGACCTGGTAGTCGGTGTGGAAGCAGTGTTGGCGGATGGCACTATAATCAATGGACTGCATAAGCTTCGAAAAAATAACACCGGCTACGACCTGAAGCAGTTATTTATCGGCAGTGAAGGCACATTGGGAATTATTACCCGAGCCGTTCTCAAACTGTCGCCGAAGCCGAACAGTCAGAGCGTCGCCTTCTGTGGAATTGAAAATTTCGACAAAGTTGCCCAGCTTCTGGTCCATGCGCAAAGTACACTGGGTGCTAATCTGTCTGCCTTCGAAGTGCTGTGGCGTAACACCTATCAACTAATCGATGAAAAAGTACCCCATGTGAATGTGCCGCTCGCCACGGACTATCCTTTCTATGTCCTGATAGAAAGCATGGGAACGAATAACGAAAAAGATGCAGACCTGTTTGTTGAGTCACTTGGCCTTGCCAGTGAGCAAGGCCTGGTTGCTGATGTGGTGATTGCGGATACTGACAACAAGATCAGCAGTCTCTGGGCGGTAAGAGATGGCGCAGCTGAAGTCATGGGCATCGGCTATATGCATGCCTACGATGTGAGTCTGAACATCGCGGATATGGGCTACTTCGGTGAGGAAGTGGAGAAACGCTTGCGAGCACGTTGGCCGGATGCCGTGATGGGGTTGTTTGGCCACATTGGGGACGGCAATGTCCATATCATCATTAACGTAGGCCCCGATACCAAGTCATTGCATCTGGAAATCGACGAAATTATCTATCAGTTGATTCGTGAGTTAGATGGGTCAGTGTCAGCAGAGCACGGTATTGGCATGATGAAGAAGCAATTCTTGCCCTACAGTAAGAGTGAGGCGGAAATTGCTCTGATGAAAGCACTCAAACAAGCGATGGATCCGGACGGCATTCTCAATCCGGGTCGCATCTTCTAGTAATCAGTCTTTAAGAAGGACAGGACATGAGTTCTAACAGTTTGGAAGGAAAGAATGTTGTGGTGATTGGTGGCACCGCCGGGATTGGGCTGGCCACAGCCAAGGCTGCGGCCGACCTGGGAGCGAAGGTTTGGGCAGCGGGTCGTTCACAATCCCATATCGATAGGGCAATCGAGGTGAGTGGTGGCAGTTTCGAAGTCCGGCAGGCGGATACTCACGATGCAGAGGCCCTGGATGCTATTTTTCGTGAGGCCGGGACGGTCGATCACCTGGTGTCTGCGGCCGTTGGTGGTGAGCGCACCTTGAAACCGTTCCTGCAACAGACTCAGGAGCAATTCCAGGCGGCCTATGACAAGCTTTGGGGATACTGCAATGTGGTGAGAGTAGGTGCGCCTTACCTGGAGGATGATGGCTCGATTACTTTGGTGAGTGGTTCCCCCGCGCGCAAGATAAAGCCAGGTCAGTCACCACTTAGCTGTGTTGGCGCATCGGTCGAAAACCTGGTGCGCTGTCTCGCTGTTGAAATGGCGCCAATTCGGGTGAATGTGGTTTCTCCGGGTACCATCGCCACCGCCATGTTTGATCATTTTGGTGAGGAAAAAGATGAAAAACTGTCTGGTATGACAGCCACTCATCTGATTAAACGCGCAGGAACGTCGGAAGAAGTAGCACAAGGTTTGATTTTCGTGATGCAAAATAAATATGTCACAGGCACCACTGTTGATGTGGACGGTGGTCGAATTCTTAGCTAAGCAGTTGTAAGGAATTTGTAAGAGGAAAAATTCGTGGTTGATGCAGTAGAGAACATAGTCGCCGATCCGGACATGAGTCTGATTGATTCAATTTACACTCGACGTTCGGTACGTGGGTATTTAGATAAGGAAGTGCCACAAGATGTGTTGAATCGAATTTTCGAGATCGCACAACAGTCGCCAAGTAATTGCAATGTGCAACCATGGAAAGCGTATGTGGCGTCCGGTGAGCTGAAAGAGCGGCTCAGAAAGCAGATGGTAGAAAACACGGCCGGCGGTGTAACCCCTAATCCTGACTACGAGTATCGAGGTGATTTTGTTGACGAGTATCGAACTCGGCAGGTGGAATGTGCCGTAGCCCTGTATTCCAAGATGGGTATTGAAAGAGGGGACAAGGAAGGTCGCATGCGTGCCGTGCTGAGGAATTTCGAATACTTCGATGCGCCTTACATCGCCTTCATTGGAATGGATCCCAAATTTGGTACGACCGTCGCTCTCGATGTTGGTATGTGGGCACAGACCCTGATGCTGACTATGGTGTCATTTGGACTTCATAGCTGCCCAATGGGAACTATGCGCAATTACCCGGATCTAGTAAGAGAAGCCTTCGATATTCAAGATGGCACCAAGATATTATTCGGGATAAGCTTTGGCTACGAAGATACGTCGGTTCCAGCGAATGAGACGCGTACCACTCGCGATCCGATTAGCAGTAATGTTTTCTTCCGCTCCAGCTAAGCCCTGACTACCGAGTAGTTAAATTGAAACCTGTCGTACTCCTTTATGATCTGAATAATGAACTGGTGGATGAGTGTTCAACGCTCATTGGTCACACCGGCTTGTACACGACGATCAACACTTACAATGAAACGAACGCGCTGGAAGTAATTCAACAGTACGATCGTGGTTTCGGCATGCTCACTAATCGGCTCTCTTGTCTGATTACTGGTTGGAATTCCTACAAAAAACCACGTGATCAACTGTTGTTCAACTTACGCGGTCAGGAGAAACGCAGCCCTCTGCGCGCATCAACACCGGTGATTATCATTACTGAAGATCATCGACACGATCTAAAGCAGATTGCGCTGGATCCGACGGATGGTTACGTTGCCGCCTATCTGCAGATGGATGACTATCACGATCTGATTGCAGACACTTTGCACAAGGTGGTTTTTGGAAGTCGCGCTCACGAGATGAATTCCATCGCCTACGCTCAGCTGCAACAAGAGGCTGGCGATTAAGGAAGAGCCATTTTTCCTCACCGCAAGAGATTGTTATATTGACCATAAATTGGTGGATATAACGACTAATTGCTTCGTCCTATAAGCTCTAACTCCCTGATAACTAGGCTAAATCACAGCTGGTCCGATCTTTGCTATGTTACTGGAGCGAGCGCAATAAAGGGGAATAACAATGTCAGCAGCACTTCAGGTATTTGGGATCATGATGGGGGTGTTTTTGCCCATCGGTATGATTGTCTTCATCTCTGAATACTTTAAATACAAACGTTCAACCAATGCACAGATTGGTGATTTGAAGAAAGAGCTTGAAGAAAATTCTACGGCGGAAATGGAAAAAGAAATCGCCTCTCTGAAAGAGCGCATTATGGTCCTAGAGACTATAGTGACTGACCGCGGTTTCGAATTAGAACACAAGATCAGCAATTTATAAGACTTATAAGAAAAGCTACTAATAAAAAAACTACTAGCAAAAAAACATGGGTGTCAGAAGGGGATTCTGACACCCGATGGCTTCAAGTAGCGAAGTCGATCTCTATTCTGGCTGCGTCATGCAGAATACATTGAGCTTGTTTCCATCCATATCGCGGAAGTACCCAGCGTAAAAAGTATCGCCACGCGGACCGGCCGCACCTTCATCCTGTGCGCCCAATTCCAGCGCTTTCTTATATACCGCATCCACCTTGTCGGTACTATCAACACCCAGTGCGATCATAGTGCCATTGCCGACAGTGGCTGGATTCTTGTCAAACGGCAGGGTAATTGAGAGTGCAGGTGCTCCAGGTGTAACTGCCCAGGCGATGAAGGTCTCCATCTCCATGAAGCGCGATGCCCCAATTTCAGCCAACAGTTCATCGTAGAACTTGGCTGCCTTTTCCATATCATTCGTGCCTAATGTGACGTAACCAATCATGTTTTTCCCTCCAAGGTAAACTAAGTGGATTTTTTCAATTCGCGATAGCGAAAACAATTACCTGTATGGTCATTGACCAGACCAGCCGCTTGCATAAAGGCATAGCAAATAGTGCTGCCAACAAATTTGAAGCCGCGTTTTTTTAAATCTTTGGACATGGCATCGCTGATTTCTGTGGTAGCAGGCACATCTTTCGCTGTTTTACGCTTGCCGTCCAATGGCTTGCCGCCTACAAATCCCCAGATATAGCTGTCGAAACTGCCAAACTCTTTTTGCACCGCTTTGAAAGCCACGGCGTTGCTGCGAACGGAATAGAGTTTTAGGCGATTGCGCACCAACCCCGTGTCCAGTAACAATTTCTCGATTGTCTTGTCAGTCAGTCTGGCAACCTTGTCGACATCGAAGTTCTTGAAGCACTTCCTATAGTGGTCGCGCTTCTTCAGAATGGTGATCCAGCTCAATCCAGCCTGTTGCCCTTCGAGGCAGATGAACTCAAACAACAATCGATCATCGTGAACCGGTACACCCCATTCTTTATCATGGTAGGCGATGTAGTCAGGATCTTCACCTACCCACCAGCAGCGTTCCTTTGCTGTTTTCTTTGTTGTCACTGAGTTGGACCCC
>JAKSCP010000367.1 GCA_022360535.1 Pseudomonadales bacterium
ACTCTGTAAGTGAGGCTTCGAGATACATCTCGTTATCAGCTTCGGTCAGAGACAGAGTGCCATAGAGATCGGAAGCCTGGATGCGAAAGCTCTCATTCACAGTATTTGGCAAGAGGCTTATTGCAATTGGCAAGGACAGCTGAGTCAGCGTCCGTCCTGCTTCATCGCTTTTAGCCAGTTGCAGAGCAGAGCCAGCCCCATCCAAATCTACGCTGAGTGACTCCAGTTGCAAACCACTGTTGTCAGTAGTGAATACAGTACGAAAGTCGGCCTGCAGTTGTTCGTTGAATAGCACCCAATCGTTGAGGAGTTCGGAGCTCATAAATTCATTCGCCAAGGCTTGCGGGTCAAATTCTATTGTCCCCGAGACGGCAGACTCGGCTGCGGCGATCGAAAGTTCTGTATTCGCCTGTAAGAGTGCAACGTTGCCTTCTGCTACGCGCATTTCCACTGCAAACCGGCTTTCGCTCTGTGCCGTGCTGCTCAGAGATAGTGCTAGCTCCGATGCGCCAGACCAAGTCCCTGTGGCAGCAAGAGAGAGGGGGGAGGTTTGAAAGTGCAGTTCACTGTTTAGTTCGCCCAGAGTGGAAGTCACCCGAGCAGCCTGGACAGAGATTTCTGCGACTGGCAGCTGAGTCAGCATATCCAATAGTTGGGCAGGATCGAGATTGGAGGAATCAGAGCCAGTTGAACTCTCTTCATTTGCAGCTTCTTTTATCTGCAAGGCCAGAGACCCCACTTTGATCGCGTTCATTCTTCCACCCAGGAGCTCGCTGAAATCGAAAGTTGAGTTGACGCCTTCAAGGTTCAGAATCATGGTGTCGGACTCAGCCTGGAGTCTGTTGACGCTGGCTGAACCGAGACTAATGGCTAACCCCTCCAAGCGCTGTAATCGAAAGCCGGCATCAGACAACGCAGATTCGAGCACAGGTCTGGCAATCAGGGCAGGGTTTAGCAGCAGACCAACAGCGACTGCGCTAATGAGCCCTAGCAAGATTAAGAGGGTTTTGACTGGTCTAGGCATCCAGGTATGTGTTCGGTTTCTTTACTTGGTTAGAGAGTGATAGATCAGACACTACTGTATAAGTTAGGTTCAGTGCAGAGCCAGGTAGTTTTCTTTGCCCCGATATAGGGCAATACAACGGGACTTGCGCAAACTCAGAGCATACACGCTGACTGAACTCCTCTACAGCCCCCATAAACTCGCTAATTGAAGTTGGCACAGTTAATGCTCTATAGGAGTTATACATGGAATCTTGTGTACTTCATGTCGAAACTCTCCCTCGACCCAGAGCCACACTTTTAACCAGATTCATGTATTTATTGGGTGTTTACGCTCCTGTCATGTAAATGACAGGAGCGTTTTTTTATCTGAAACTTTCATCTTACGCGGTTTTTTTTCACTCTCCTTTTATATCACGCAAAAAAAAGCCCACCGAAGTGGGCTTTTTTGTTTTTGTGGAGATCATGCCTTACATGCGGTAAGTCGCACCCAGGAAGATCATACGGCCACGTGGGCTCGCCGGGAAGGCGTGGTCAGTCAGGAATGGGTTTTCCTGAGTGATGTTGTTGATGCCGCCGTAGAAGGTGAAGTTGTCATTGAAGATGTAGGTGGCATTCAGGTCATGAATCCAGGTTTCATCCATAATGACTGAGTCACCATACAGAGAGACTGCAGTGTCAATCTCCAGGAAGCTCACCAGCATCTCGCCGAGGTACTGAGTCTGCCAACCTACGCTCAGGTCACCCCAGTTCCAAGTCAGGAAGATGTTGCCAGCTTCTTCAGGTCGGTTCACTTCGCCCAGTTCCACATCGACGTCATTTAGATCCAGTGGGTTGGTGAAGTTATTGAGGCTTTCCACCTTGGTACCGGACACATTGACTTCGAAGTTATGCGCTCCGATATCGAAAGTGTAGTTGGCGGAAATATCGTAACCGTCAGTTTCCAACTTCGCGAAGTTGATGTCCGTAGAACGGAGGAAGTTGAATCCACCAAACTGTGCCGAGGTTGGAGTCATGTTACGAGACAGCAAACCACAGAAGGAAGCGTTAAGGCTGGCACCCTGGTAACAACCATTCACGATATCCTGCTGATCTACCGCCTGGATTGCATCTTCGATTTCGATCTGCCAGTAGTCAACAGTCAGAGTGAAGCCTTCGAAGAACGTTGGCTGGAAAATGAACCCGGCGGTAATAGTATCCCCAGTTTCTTCTGTCAGGTTTCTGTTACCACCTTCCAGACCGCCAAATGAAGCTGATAGTGGATCGGCGAACACATAGTTGCCATCAGCATCGAATGGATCCAGACCAAAGCTGTTGAAATCCGCCACACAGTTGGCACGTGTGTTTTGCGCCAGTGCGGGATTGTCTGCTTCCAGTGCGTTTAGCTGAGCTGCATCACAGGGGTCGATTGGGCGGAAGTTGATGCCAGTTTCTGGTCCGAATAGTTCGGTCACGTTTGGTGCACGTACCGCACGAGATACACCACCTCGGAAAGCAATGTCTTCGATAGGTGCCCACACCACATTGGTCTTCCAGCTTTCTGCGCTACCGATAGTGGAGTAGTCAGAGTAGCGGGCCGCCAAATCCACAGTCAGTTCCTCAGCAAATGGTGCGTCAGCAAGCAGCGGCAAGGAGAATTCCACGAACACGTCTGTGGCATCGAATTCACCAGTTTCGTTTTTCACCGAAAGTTGCGGACGGAAAGTCAGTGAAGTGTTTTCAGACACGTCACCTAACTGTGTACCTTCACCAAAAGGTGACCCGGCTGGGAGTATACCCCGCTGCCAGTTATCAAACCGTGCGTCAGATTTTTCTTCACGCCATTCAACCCCGGCCGCGAAAGCTACCGCTCCGCCAGGAAGTTCAAACAGGTCGCTTAAATCACCGGCGAAAGAAGCCGCGAGAACCGTTTGCTCGATAGTGATTTCATCCAGTTCAGTAACGGTTACCCAGTCGCGGGCTTGCTGAGTGACGCCTGGCTGACCTGCCCAAATGTTCAAGGGAACACAGGAGCCGGCTCCTGGTGTAAATGAGAAGTAGCCTGCTTCATAGGCTGGAATCTCAAATGGCGTATTTTGCGCAGGTGCTGATGGATCAACATCGGCACGACAGGCGGGCTGACCCGTTGCAGGATCAGTTACGGCATCGATCGCCGCGAAGAAGCGGTCATTGATGACGCTACCAGTTTGCGCGATTTCCTGATCGAAGCGGCCATAGTTGGCGCTAAACTCATAAGTCCAACCATTATCGAACTCACCTTCCACACCGACCACAACTCGCGCCGTATCACGTTCGGTAGTGCGTCTGGAGCCAAAGTGCAGCGGGTCCACTGTGATGGCAACGCCACCATTGGCGTCGGCAACCGGTTGAATAAAGTCAGGTAGATAAGGATTGTCTGCTGCACCAAACAACAAGTCCCAGAACGAACCGGGGCGAGCATCGGCAGAGACTTCCTGATTCACGTATTTGAGTTCAGCGAAAGCCCGAGCCTGATCATTCAGCGCGTAGTTGCCAAGCAAATTGAGAGAGATTCTCTCGTCCGGCAACAGAATTTCGGTCATGTCGTCACCGGATGTGCTGTAGCCATCACCACCGAAGCCCTGGAAGTTGCCCGATACCAGACCGTCCTGAACCGGGGCATAGTTACCATCGCGATCGATGTTCCAGCAGCCACCGACCACACCGAACGACTCTGCACCAAACACGGAGTTGTAACCGGTGAAGGAGTCGAGACAGTCGGGGCGGCCATTGCCATTCAGGTCGATTGGTGTTTCAGGATCGAATCCTGAGAAAGTAAATGGGTTACCCGGAATGATGTAACCGTAACCTGAAGTAAAGGGGAAGGTACGGAAGGGCAGCACAGCACGCTGTGGCGCGTTGGCTGCTCGATTGATCAAAGCTGTTTCTGCGGAAGTCAGATTAGGCGCAGCGCCAAACTCTGCTGTGTAGTCGGCGATAAAGTCTTCCTGGGTTGGAATGGGCAAGCCGTAGAAGAAACGACCTGTCTGTCCAAAGTCATAGAAGTTGCCGAAGTTTGGTGTGTCTTCACCAAGGTCAAAAGGCTGGAAACGCAGGTCTGGGTTAACCCAGTCACGGCCCGAACCAACACGCAGTCCAGCGAAACCGCGATCACCGACAACCAGGCCTTCATCATCGCGCATATCCAAAGCGACTGTGACGTTGCCGCGGTCGTTGTCGAAGTTGAACCCATAGACAGCTGACAAGGAAGCCTGGCCTCCATCGCCGTACTCGGACATGCGGTAGTTAGCATCAACTTCCAGTCCTTCGAAGTCGTCGCGAAGAATGAAGTTCACTACACCGGTTACGGCGTCAGCACCATAAACGGCTGATGCACCACCAGTGAGTACTTCTACGCGCTCTACCAGGGCTTGAGGAATGGAGCCGACGTCGACTGCGGAGGTGCCTGCCAGGCCGCCTACATGACGACGACCATTAACCAGTACCAGCGTGCGTTCGGCACCCAGACCACGCAGGTCGAGAATGTTTGAACCATCTTCGAATTGTGCAGCCGCATCGATGGACTGTTCACCAGTAACCGACTGCAGAAGTGCGGGAACATCGTTCACTACGTCGGAGAGCGAGAACTCACCAGACTTACGGATGTCTTCCGCACTTATTGATTCGACCGGCAGAGCGCCAGTGAGGTTCGCATCACGGGCGATGCGCGAACCGGTAATAATGACTTCTTCGATTTCCTGTGCCAGAGCATTCTGGGCAAATGGAATAGTAGTTGCAGTCAGCAAAGCGACAGCACCGCCGCGCACATGGCGACGAAAGGGTTTCATTTTCATAAATGTCCTCGATAGCTCGTATTTCTAGAATTGCGCTTGGCCTTATAGATTGGCCATTGAGACTGATTATAAGAGTCGACAGGTGGGTTGCAACATCAGTACCAGTTGCACAGGCTGGTAAATTCTTTATTTAAAACAACGAATTTTGTGCGGATTCTAACATTTTTGCTGAAGATTATTCGAAATATTGCAAATCAACCTTATTTCATTCGTTAGGCTGGTGAGTTGAGGTCTTACAGTGGTTTGACACAGTTCCCGCAAAGCTAGAAGATTCAAGGCATACAGCCATGTTCAAAGACATACGGCACAGAGGAAGCTGTTCATGCTGAAAACTCAAATTACTGGGGCAATTTTCCTACTAATTGTTCAATATTCTGCTCATTCCCAGACCCAAAATGGTGCATTGGACGCCATTATTCCCCAAAACGAGGCGATATCTGTGGGCG
The DNA here is from genome assembly GCA_022360535.1 of Pseudomonadales bacterium. Classification (GTDB taxonomy): domain Bacteria; phylum Pseudomonadota; class Gammaproteobacteria; order Pseudomonadales; family Pseudohongiellaceae; genus UBA9145. Next base: position 5,261 of record JAKSCP010000367.1, read on the forward strand.
AGGCGGGAGACGACCCTGCCGACATTGGGCGCTATCTATTGGCCAGCGGCGCTTCAGCCGCTGCCATCTCTCCCGATGGTATGCACATCGCCATGCGCTATAGCGTTACTGGTGAGCCTCAGCTATGGGTGGTACCAACAGCAGGGGGGCAGATGCAACAGTTAACGTTTGGCAATGGTGTCACTTTCTTCCGCTGGACACCCGATAGCCGATGGCTGCTTTATGGAGCCGACAATGATGGCAACGAGCAGGAAAGCTACGCGCTGATCCGAGCCGACGGTCAACAGGAGCGTATTGTGCTGCCACCGGTTTCCGGTGGGTTTCGCAGCTTCGGCGATTTCTCTGCGGATGGCAGCACTGTGTATTTCGCTTCCACCGAACGCAATGGTCTGGACTTCGATATCTATCGGGCCGATCTCACCACTGGCGATAGCACGCTTCTGTATGAAGGCAGTTACGCAAACTATGCCCGCAGTCTCTCACCCGATGGTCGTTACCTGGTTGTGACAGAAACGGTTGG
>JAKSCP010000440.1 GCA_022360535.1 Pseudomonadales bacterium
CAATTGATAACGGGCAGTTACTGGTCTTTCTCTTCACCGCGACTCTGTTTCTGATCGTGTTTGTCTCACAGCAGTGGTATGGCCCCTGGATACTCTTGGCATCGCTATCATTTAACTTTGGATTGACCCTGGTAGTGGTTGCCTGTGGATTATTGGTTCGTTATTCGGCTCCTCTGGTATTCGTAGCGACACTGATATGGGTAGTCATTCTGACTGCATGGATAGACAACCCTTTTTCGCCAGCCTTCTTAAGTCTGGCCACTATGATCACCGTCGTTGCCGTTGCCCATGCCAGAGAAAAAGCAGAAAGGATCGCCTGGAGCACCCAGGCTTCTCTGGCTGAAGAAAAAAAGATTTCCGAACAACTGTTGTTGAATGTGCTGCCAGCCTCCATTGCCGATCGCATGCGTGGCGGTGAGAAACTGATAGCCGACAAACATGAAGACGTCGCCGTCGCCTTTGCTGACATCGTAAACTTCACAACACTTTCTGACACAACTCCACCCGACACCCTGGTGCAGATACTGGATGATATCTTCACCCGCTTCGATCGAATTGCCGCTGAGCTCAATCTGGAAAAAATCAAAACCATTGGTGATGCCTACATGATGGCGGCAGGTTTGCCAGTGGAGCGCCCGGTCAATCCGGCGCTGGCTGCAGAAGCAGCTCTTCGTATGCGTGAAGCTGTGCATGAGGTCAATCAGGCACGCGCTATTGAAATTGATATCCGTGTGGGTATTCATGTAGGCGAAGTAGTGGCCGGCGTTATCGGGCAATCCAAATTCGTTTATGACCTGTGGGGTGATGTGGTGAATGTGGCCAGCCGCATGGAATCCACGGCACCGAAAGGTGAAATTCAAGTAACAGAAGAGATGCAGAAAGTCGTCTCTGAACAGTTCCTGTTTGAGCCCAGAGGCGAGATAGAAGTGAAAGGCAAAGGTAAGCTGTCGACGTGGATTCTCAAGGGTCGCAATCTGTAGGTTTGCCCCCATATAAAGCTGAACTCAGCGTTTGCCCCATATTTCAATAGATAGGCGCCATGCCAGAGAATTCCACGCGTTACCTGCTTACTGCCGCCGCCCGTTTCCTGTTTCCCTATAAGAAGCAGATAGTCTGGGCGAGTATTGCCCTCATTGTTACAGCGGGACTCAACCTGGCGCTGGTACAATACGTTCGAATCATCGTTGACCAGGGATTCGTGGCGGCCTCGACAACCATGCTAAACCAGGCCATCCTGGGATTCCTGGTGATTGCCCTGTTGCAGGCACTGGGTACCTTCGCCCGCTTCTACTATGTGTCCTGGCTGGGCGAACGCGTCACCGCCGATCTGCGAAAAGCCGTGTTCTCACACATCATTGGGCTGCATCCGGGTTACTTCGAAGCCAACCTCAGCGGTGAGATTCAATCACGGATTACCACCGACACCACACTGATCCAGTCAGTCATTGGTTCTTCGGTCTCCGTCGCACTACGCAATATCTTGCTATTCATTGGCGGTATCTTGTTTCTCTTCATTACTAATCCACGACTGACCAGTGTGGTTTTGATCTGTATTCCTCTGGTAGTCGGGCCCATCATGTTTTTCGGTCGCCGGGTACGACGCCTGTCCCGTAGCTCACAGGATGAGATTGCCAACGTAGGTGCTTATGTCGGCGAGAGTATTCAACAGATCAAGACAGTCCAGGCCTATAACCATGAAGCCGACGATAGAGAAAAATTTTCCGGGCATGTGGAAACAGCATTCAACGTTGCACTGAAACGCATCACAACCAACTCCATTCTCATCACCGCTGTGATGAGTCTGGTGTTTGTTGCCATTGGCGCACTGATCTGGGTAGGCGGTCGCGATGTGATTAACGGTGTGATGTCAGCCGGTGAACTGACCGCCTTTGTCATCTATGCCGTCATGGTTGCCATGGCCGTCGCCGCTATCAGCGGTGTGATCGCCGAATTGCAACGAGCCGCTGGCGCCTTGGAACGACTGATGGATTTGCTGCATGCCGAAAACGAAATCGAAGCACCAAGCAATCCCAAAACCTTCAGTGGCAAGCCTTCTGGCGCGCTTGCAATTAACGACCTGACTTTTGCCTACCCCTCTCGCCCCGAAACACTGGCGCTCGATGGCGTCTCTCTCAACATCGAACCCGGCGAAAACGTCGCACTGGTTGGCCCTTCGGGTGCAGGCAAATCCACCCTGTTTGATCTGATTCTTCGTTTCTATGACCCAGGCTTCGGTAACATCAAACTCGACGGAATAGACATCAAAGAACTAAACCCACTGGATCTGCGCAGCCATATCGCTGTCGTCTCACAACAACCTGCTATGTTCACTGGCAATGTCTGGGAAAACATTCGTTATGGTCGCCCCGACGCCGACGAAGAGGAAGTTAGAAAAGCTGCCGAGCTTGCCTACGCGGACAACTTCATCGAGGAATTACCAGACAAATACGACAGCTTTTTAGGTGAGTCTGGTGTGCGCTTGTCCGGTGGTCAAAGACAGCGTATCGCGATCGCCCGAGCGATTTTGAAAGATCCGGAAATTTTATTATTGGATGAAGCAACCAGTGCGCTGGATGCGGAGAGTGAACGCCAGGTGCAGATGGCACTGGATAGTCTCATGCAGAATCGCACTTCCTTAATCATTGCTCACCGTTTGGCGACCGTCAAAAACGTGGATCGGATTGTCGTCTTTGAGGCAGGCAAACTAATCGCGCAAGGAACCCATAGAGAGCTGATGGAGAGTTGTGAGCTGTATGAGAATCTCGCCCGGCTACAGTTCAGTGATGCTGACGGCTAGCATGTTCTAAACACTAAAGCGTTGAAGCGTCGGCATAAACGCTCTGATGGCATTCACAGTCTCCAGCCGTGAATCCCTCTCTATGATATGTGATACTAGCCAGTCTGGCGCCGGGGTAATCCAAATTGCTCGCTAGCCAGTATTGGAAGTAAGAACCGCGCCAACCTGCGCGGTCTCGATGCCTATTTATCTATTTGAGGTTAAAGCAATGCATGCTTCGTTAAAGTCCACATGCCTGGGGCTTGCGGCCAGTTCGCTACTGGCGGCCAGCGCAGTGCAGGCACAGGACGCTACCGTCTTATACAACGAGCGCGTCGTTGAAATTGAGCAGACCCTGCCCGATGCCAACGACCTCTGGGTTAAACCCGAGGACCTGCCGCGCATCAACGATTTTGAATTGAAACCAGAAGGCGCCTGTTACGAGGCTCTTTGTATTCCTGTCTTGCAAGACCGCGATAGCGATATGTACGTCACTCGCCGTGGTCAGGGCTGGTTTAATGTCACCGGTCTAGCCGACAAGTTGCAGCAAGCCTATGTGGTTGACTACGACGACGCCGTTTGGAGCTTCGGCACCATGCCTGTCAAACGTCAGCAATTTATTCGTGGCGGCATGGCACCTGACTTTGAGTTAAACGACCGCGAGGGTAATCCGGTTCGGCTGTCAGACTTTCGTGGTAAGAAAGTCCTGTTGCTGACCTGGGCCTCTTGGTGAGGATGTCGTCTCGACGTGCCCGTGTGGCAAGTGATATACGACGAACTCAAAGCAGACTACGATAATTTTGAAATCATCTCGGTAGCGCAGGATACCGGTGGCGAAGAAGCCGCTGGTCCAGTCTTCGATGCCGCCGGCGTGACTTACACTTCACTCATTGATGTTAATCACCACATCAGTTCCCTCTACAACCTGGTGAACGTACCTTCCGGTGTGTGGATTGATGAAGAAGGACGCATCGTCCGCATCAATGAAGGGACTTATGCGAAAGAGCATTTCGATGGCGCGTTTGGTACCAACGAATACGTGCCTATCGTGCGAGACTGGGTAGCCAAAGGTGCAGACAGTCAACACGTTTGGGATACCGCGAAAGTGCGCGAGCGTATTGTAGATCGCACACCTGATGCAGAGAGGGCGCAACCTGCCTTCTTACTCGGCTCTTACTACTTCCAACGGGATAATGAAGCCAAGGCCGAGCAGTACTGGACACTTGCCCAGGAACTGGATCCCACCAGCTGGAACTATCTGCGGCAGGATTTATTGTATGAAGAAGGTGGTTCCGCAGGACCTGAATGGCAACAACGGGTTCAGGATTTTGAAGCACAAGGTCGAGAATACTACGCACCACTCGAAATCGAAGGTGATGCGAACTAGCAAACCCTTTTAAGCTAAACAGGGATCGGAGTAAGAATAGAGTGCTGTTTTTAACTCTGACCCCTGTTTTTCTGATATGACGGCACAGTTGTTCATCGATAGTTTGGTCGCAGTTAACCTTGTGGTTAGCTTGTTCCTTACTGTGCTCATTTCCCTGTTGGTTGCACGCTTCAGTCTATCCGCGCTGCAAAAAAGGCAGGCCTATCTTCTAATCTGCTCTTTTTTTCCAACCATGGCGATTATCTCGTCTTCCCACGCGAGCTGGCTAAATGCGCCGTGGTTTCTCGGGCCGATAGAACTGCTCCTGACTGCACTAATTGGACCGTTCCTCTTCGATCTCATTTATGGTCGACTCAATAACAAATCTGTTTTGTCACGACTGCTGTCAATCACAACAGTAGTAACACTGCCAATCATCTTGTTCGCCAACACCGATTTCTTGCTGGCTTTGCCAGCCTCCTTTTCGGCGGCTGCGATGATCTACTATGTCAGGAGGATGAGGGATCAGCGAGACAGCGTTATCAATCACCTGTTAGCCGTCGCGCTAACAGTCCAACTGGCACAATTGATTCGGTTCTTTGGTAGCGACATTAGCTGGCTTGAAGAAATCGTGCCATTTACTGCAACCCTGCTTGGTCTGGTCTATCTCTGCCTGGTTTTGGTTCGTGGACATTGGAAACTGACCCAGGATAAACAGCAGAATGTGGGCCGGGAAATCTTTGAAGCGGTCAATCAACACATCCAACAACATCGTCTTTACCTTGATCCAGCTC
>JAKSCP010000369.1 GCA_022360535.1 Pseudomonadales bacterium
GGTTGAGACTGGCAAAGTCTTCATGGTTTTCTTCGATTTGGAAAGCGAGTTTAACTAAATCTCGTGCACCGTCGGATACGGTTTGATCTATAGCCGCTCGACTGACAGCAGCGCGGTCATGCTCTGCAGTTAAGGCATTTACAACCTGGAAAAAATCCGGAGCAGTGTCGATGAGGGTGCCGTCCAGGTCAAACAGTACACACTCGATAGAAGTATTGAGACTCATGACACTGGAGGGCGCTGGTAACAGGCGATGTAGTTCACATCGACATTGTTCTGCAGAAAGTAGCGTTTGGTAAAGGGGTTGTAGCCCATGCCAATCTGGTCCTTTAGATTTAGTTCAGCTTCCCGACTCCAGACAGCCAACTCCGAGGGGCGAATAAACTTGCCGTAATCATGAGTGCCACGGGGCAAGAGATTGAGCACGTATTCCGCTCCCACAATGGCAAATAGATAGGACTTCGGGTTTCGATTAATCGTGGAAAAGAAAATCCAGCCGCCTGGCTTCACCAGGGTTTTGCAGGCTGCAACTACCGACGCTGGATCAGGTACATGCTCGAGCATCTCCAGGCAGGTAACCACATCGAATGTTTCCGCTTGCTGAGTCGCCAATTCTTCCGCAGAGCTGTTCAGGTATTCGATCTGTAGTTTGCTTTCCAGCAAATGCAGCTTTGCTACCGACAGGGATGCTTCCGCTTTATCGATGGCAGTAACTTGCGCACCATGATGAGCCATGGCTTCGGCCAATATGCCACCGCCGCAACCCACATCCAGTACGCGTTTTTCTGCCAGGTTGATGCGGCGGCTGATGTAGTTCATACGCAGAGGATTAATTTCATGCAATGGTCGGAATTCGCTATTTGGATCCCACCAGCGGGCCGCCAGTGCCTCGAACTTTTTAATCTCTGCGTCGTCGACGTTTTCCATTACCGGGTCTAACTCTCTTGAAAGGTTTGTTGCCAGTGCCCCGCACGTTGCTTGATATACGGCAGGTCCAGTGTGACCAGTTCACCGTTGCGCAATAACTCATCACCACCGCACCACAGGTCTGACACATGATGGGCTTGTACGGCATAGGCCAGGTGAGAAATAACATTGTTTACAGGAATAGTGCTGAGGCTATCAAGATTAACGGCTGCTATATCAGCGTATTTTCCTGCTTCAAGCGAACCAATATCTCCATCCAAGCCCATGGCGCGAGCGGCGTTGATCGTCGCCATCTCCAGCGCGGCTGCAGCAGGCAAGGCCTGTGGGTCTTCGGCCACCGCCTTTGCTACCATGGCGGCAAGCTGTAATTCGCCAAACATGTCCAGATCATTATTACTGGCGGCGCCGTCAGTACCGAGGGCAACGTTGACTCCAGTCTGACGCAGTTTTTCAACCTCGCACAACCCACTGGCAAGTTTCAGGTTCGATGACGGGCAATGAATGACACTTGCCCCCTGTTCCGCCAACATTGCCATTTCTTCAGCAGTGAGCTGGGTCGCGTGGACATTCACCAGGCGTGGGCCGACCAGGTTTAGCTCTGCCATGCGCTGGAGTGGGCGCCGTCCATCCGCAGCGAGTGCATCAGTAACTTCCTGTGCGGTTTCGTGCATATGAATATGAATGGGTATGTCCAATTCATTGGCAAGGGCTGCAATCTTCATCAGCGGTTCGTCTGAGACCGTGTAGGGAGCGTGGGGTCCGAAGGCAGTGTAAACGAGTTCGCTGCTTCGGTAGTCGTCATGCAGTTGGGTCGCCTTACTTATGTACTCATCAGCATCCTGTGCCCAGGCGGTAGGGAAATCCAGAACCGGGCTGGCGAGTTGCACCCGCATCTTGCTCTCCAGACAGGCTTTAGCCACTTCATCTGGATAGAAGTACATATCAGCAAAGCAGGTGGTGCCGCCAGAAATCATCTCAGCCATTGCCAACAGACTGCCATCACGGACGAACTCTCGACTCACGTACTGGCCTTCTAAAGGCCAAATACGATCCTCCAGCCATTGTTTGAGTGGTATGTCATCGGCAATGCCGCGAAACAGTGCCATGGGTGAGTGACCATGGGCGTTTACCAGCCCCGGTATCAGCGCATGGGTTTCCAGGGTGATAGATTCGGAGGCGTTGAATTGTTGTGTGATTTCACTACGGGGTGCCAATGCCACTATGCGTTGGTTCTTTATGGCAACAGCGTGATCCATTAACACCGTATTGGAGGGGACAACCGGAACGATCCAGGGTGCCGAAATTATCAGATCTGCTTCCGATGCATTAGCTTCACTCACGCTACTTTTCTCCCTGACTTAGCTCTGATTCTGATGATTTTTTGAACATGAAAAGTGGGGCGGGATTATACCTATTCCGCTCTTAAATAGCGCCCCTAAATCTGCCTCCGAGTCTGCTCCGTAAAGCATTGATATGTAAGCACTAATTATCGAATAAAATCCGTATTTAGGGTGTCAATTTGGAGCAACTTTATGCTACAATTTCGACCATAAAAACCGGCCTGAATTTGTGGCCAAAATGTCGAAAAACCAAGACTCAAAACAGCCATCTTACTCGTTTGTAACCTTGCTAGATTTTCCACTTATCCAAACCAATCAAATACAGCTTTCACGGCTTCGCACACTGCCCGCCGTATTCTAGGAATCCAGTAATCCATGTCTGACTTTGCTAAGCAGGTCTTGCCTGTTGCCTTAGAAAGTGAAATGCGTGAGTCCTATCTCGCTTACGCCATGAGCGTAATCGTGGGCAGGGCATTGCCTGACGTGCGTGATGGATTAAAACCGGTGCACCGTCGGGTGCTGTTCGCCATGAACGTCTTATCCAATGACTACAACAAGCCCTATAAGAAATCGGCGCGTGTTGTGGGTGATGTCATTGGTAAATATCACCCTCATGGGGACAGCGCAGTCTACGACACCATTGTGCGGATGGCGCAGGATTTCTCACTACGCTACCCGCTGGTAGATGGTCAGGGCAATTTCGGATCGATTGATGGTGATGCTGCGGCGGCAATGCGATACACCGAGATTCGCATGGCGAAGATCGCCCATGACCTGTTGGCGGATCTCGACAAGGAAACTGTCGACTTTTCACCGAACTATGACGGTACGGAAGAAATTCCCGATGTGCTACCGACCCAGGTTCCCAGTTTGCTGGTCAATGGTTCGTCGGGCATTGCTGTGGGTATGGCGACCAACATACCCCCGCACAATCTCACCGAAGTCATCAATGGTGCGATAGCACTTCTGGACAATCCGGATATCGAAGTTGATGGCCTGATGGAGTACATCGAAGGCCCTGACTTCCCAACTGCAGGCATTATCAACGGCAAGGCCGGCATCGTGCAGGCTTATCGCACCGGCCGCGGCAGAATCTATGTCCGTGCTAGGGCTGAAATCATTGAGAGTGAAAAGTCCGGCAAAGAAAGCATTATCGTTACCGAGATTCCTTATCAACTCAATAAGGCCAAGCTTATTGAACGTATTGCTGAGCTGGTTAAAGAGAAAAAACTTGAAGGCATCACCGAGCTTCGTGACGAATCAGACAAGGATGGTTTGCGAATCGTTATTGAACTGCGCAAAGGTGAAATGGGTGATGTGGTTCTGAACAATCTCTATGCCCAAACCCAGATGCAGTCGGTGTTCGGCATTAATATGGTCGCACTGGTTGATGGTCAGCCACGTTTACTCAACCTGAAGGAAATGCTTGAAGCCTTCCTGCGCCATCGCCGGGAAGTTGTTTCCAGACGCACCGCCTATTTGCTCCGCAAAGCGCGCGAGCGTGGTCATATTTTGGAAGGTTTGGCTGTTGCCTTAGCCAATATCGACGCAGTTATTGAACTCATCAAGAGTTCACCAACCTCAGCTGAGGCAAAGGAAAAACTGCTGGCTCGCGCCTGGAAGTCAGACAGCGTATTGGAAATGTTAGGGGAAGTTGGTTCCGATGCCTGCCGCCCCGATGGCCTGGAAGAACAATATGGCCTTAAAGATGCAGACTACTTTCTCTCGCCAGAACAAGCCCAGGCCATCCTCGAATTGCGTCTGCACAGATTAACCGGCCTGGAACATGAAAAACTCATTTCCGATTACAAAGAGCTGCTGAAGCAGATAGCAGACTACCTCGATATTCTGGAGAATCAGTCGCGGCTGCTCTCTGTGGTGCGTGAAGAGTTAGAGGCGGTCAATAAGGAATACGGTGATGAGCGCCGTACAGAGATTGTTGGATCACAGCAAGATCTGACCATGGAAGACCTGATTTCGGAAGAAGATCGGGTGGTCACTATTTCTCAAGGTGGTTATGCCAAGTCACAGCCATTGGCTGATTACTCTGCACAACGTCGCGGTGGTATGGGTAAGTCGGCAGCCAGTGTGAAAGACGAAGATTTCGTTGAACACCTTCTTATAGCAAAC
>JAKSCP010000373.1 GCA_022360535.1 Pseudomonadales bacterium
GCAGTCGTGGCTCGAAGTTCGGCAAGCCTGAATTGTTTTCCGATCATTCAAGTGTAGGCCTAATTGCTGTGCCCACTACCTTGTCAGGGGCTGAATACAGCAATACCGCTGGTGTGCTCGACACGATTTCTCAGACTAAAGAGGGATATCGGGCGCCTGTCATGTGTGCGAAGGCCATCGTCTACGATGCGATGCTGACCACCCATACTCCCGAATGGCTGTTTCTCTCGACCGCCATTCGTTCACTCGATCATGCCATCGAAGGCTATTGCTCGGCAGATGCCACGCCGTTTCATGATGGGCACTACTTACACGCCATGACTCTATTTAGTGAAGCACTTCCCGGAATCAAACAGGAGCCTGGCAATCTGCACATGCGCAGTCTGAGTCAGCATGCGGTGTGGTTGGCATGCTGTGGTCTCGGATCGGTTTCCCACGGAGCCAGCCACGGCATCGGCTACATTCTGGGGAGTCTCTGTGGAGTGCCTCATGGCTACACTTCCTGTGTTATGCTGCCTGCGGTTTTACATTGGAACACGTCCGTACTCGGTGATCGCGCCGGGCATATCACGCGGGCAATGGGAGGCGAAGGAAGCGATGCTGCCTCCGTAGTGAAACAATTGATTGCCACACTAGGACTGCCTACCAACTTGCAAGAGGTTGGAGTCGAGCACAGCCAACTGGATGAGATCGCCGAAAGAGTGATTCAACATCCGGTGGTGAAGAAGAATCCAAGGCCACTACAGAGTGCGGAACAGGCGAAAGAGATACTTATGCTTGCCTGGAAGGAAAACTGATACCGCGAAATAGAATTGGGTGTGAAGGAAAAGATCAATGACGGTACGTAAGAGCCAGATAATAACGGCTGAAATCCTGGGTACTTACCTTCTGGTGTTTGCCGGTTGCGGTGCAATTATTGTCAATGATCTCTACGGCGGTGTGTTGGGGCACTTGGGTGTGAATGCAGTGTTCGGCCTGGTAGTGATGGCTGTCATTTATTCACTGGGCAACGTATCGGGTGCCCACATAAATCCGGCGGTGACCATTGGCTTTCTATTTGCTGGACGAATTTCTGCCGGAGAAGTACCGACCTATATCGTGGCCCAAATTGTTGGTGCCATTGCCGCAGGACTCACACTCCTAATCTTGTTTCCCGACCACTCTACTTTCGGTGCAACCTTGCCAGCGATCGATTTGCCCAGAGCGTTCCTACTTGAAGTATTGATTTCTTTTGCGCTCATGTTCGTCGTGCTAAATGTCTCAACCGGACATCAGGAAAAAGGCTTTATGGCCGGAGCCGCCATAGGCGCTACGGTTGCCCTGCTGGCATTGTTCGCCGGCCCTGTGACTGGCGCTTCCATGAATCCCGCACGCTCAATCGGTCCGGCTGTTGCCGCGCTGAATTTTGAGAGTCTGTGGATCTATCTCATAGCACCTGTCGTGGGGATGTGCCTTACTGCACCATTCTGTTCACTCATCCAGGGTCCGGAATGTTGTCCACGGGGCACGCTTCACACCGAAACCTGATTCGATACACAACACTGGCTATGGGACTCTCACCGTTTTCACCTTCTATTCTTCCTCGCCTTCTTCTTTTATTACTGATACTGGCAACACCGACCTGGTCCTGGTCTCAGGATGTCCAGCATCTGCGCTTTGTGGAATCGTCGATCGAATGGCAGGGAGAATTGCAAACGGCTATTACTCGATACAGCAATCCCTCAGGTCAAACTGTCGACCTGATCGCGGCGATCCACATCGGCGATGCTAACTACTATCAAGCGCTTAATGACTACTTTCGAGAACTTGATTTTCTGTTGTTTGAGTTGGTTGCGGACGAGGAGATGCTGTTGGCTGCAAATTCTGAATTGGACGACCGCTCAGCGCTAGGTTTTTTACAGCGCATGTTGGCTGAGTTTCTGGAGCTGGAATTTCAGCTTACCGGGATCAATTATCGGGCAAGCAATTTCCGTCATGCCGATTTGAGTGCCTCTGAACTTCAAGAGTTAATGGCAGAAAAAGATGAATCCTTCTTTTCGATGTTTATTGAATTCGCCACGGCACAAATTGCAGCCGAACGGCAAGCACTGGCCAACGATTCTCTTGCACCCAGCACATTGAGTCTTGCCACGCTGGTTACCGCCTTGTCGACGGATAATCAGTCACAAGCTTTAAAGTATTTGCTTGCGCAGGAATTGGGCCGTACCGGCGGTCTGGTCTTAAGCCGGGAAATCGAATCGGAACTTACGATTCTGGGCGATCGCAATCGGGTGGCGATGGAGGTCTTGCAGCAGACACTGAGCGAAGACGTTGAGCACATAGGTTTGTTCTATGGCGCAGCCCACATGCCGGGGCTCGAGCGGGCTCTGCAAGAGCTGGGATTTACCCGAGGGCCCCAGCAATGGCTGCCGGCATGGACCATCAGATGAGCGAATTTTCCGGCAGATTACCCCGATACATGGCTATAGTGGTTGACTGAGTCCCTATTAACAGGACAATAGGCGGACCGTTTCGCAATTGAGGCAACTCCACGTAGAAGGGGGGTGGGGGCAGAGAAAGAGCCAGCCCAGGGCTGCTCCAGACGGTAACTCCAGGCTTTCGTTGTAAAACAAGAGTGAAAATTCTGTTTGATTGAGAAAGGTATATCTTAGTATGAAAAAATTAATAGGCGGATGGTTGGTTTTGTCTCTGGCTCTGCTCGTGGGTTGTGCTGCGGGAACACCTCCAGGTGTAGGAGTATGGGACGTTGAGATGAACACACCTTTGGGACCTCTCCCTGCACGACTGACATTGAATGCTGATGGCAGTGGCGTTATGGGTTCAGATCAATTGGGCGAAGCACCAATTGACGGCGTCACCTACGATGGCAATGGCATTGCTTTTACTGCGGAAGTCGATGCACAAGGTCAAACTCTGGTACTTGAGTTCACCGGACAGGTAGACGGTGATTCGCTCAGCGGCGAATTCGGTAGCGACTTTGGTGCCTTCGACGTAACAGGTTCCAGACAGTAAAGCCGAAACTGTTAAAGAAAAAGGGATGCGTCAGCATCCCTTTTTTTGTGCGTGGATAAAGTCAGATGACATTGATTCGTAACTGTTCAGTTACAAACTCCAGGTTTTGCCGCGCATTGGGACTGTTCGGGTGAATTGCCATTAAGTCTTCAAATGCTTCCTTGGCCTTGCTCAGCTCTCTTTGCTGAATATAGACCAGGCCCAATCCTGACAGCGCGCCAAAATGTCTCGGTTCCAGTGCCAGAGTCTTTTCTATATCGGCTATGGAAGCTTCAAAATTTCCTAGCAGATAATATAGGGTCGCGCGTTTATTCCAGCCCTCTGCATAGTCCGGAAAGCTCTCAACGATCTGAGTAAAGATTAGCAATGCATCCGCATAACTTTGTCTGTTCATGCGTTGAGTTCCAATTTCCATGAGCCGTTCGAGATCACTATTGGGATGCTGCAACCAGATTTCCCAGATCTGATTTTCTATGGCGCGGATGCTGGCGATGTCCTCTGAGTGCAGCAGGCGTTCAAACAGCCCATCGAGCCGCTGATCGGATTGATCCGCCAGTGCAGTTGGGCTGAGTAGAAAGCCAAGGATCAAACTCGCGCAATAATGTCGCATCGCATTTAGTCTGCTGGAACAATTATGTGGAAAGGATCAATCTCAGTATGCCCTGTCTCCCCTGTTGGTGCCAGTCGTGGAAACGCCAGACCTGCTAAAACGAGCTGGCACTTGCCCGTGACCAATCTTCACTGTAACCCAGCGGTATGTCGGTGCTGAGTAGTTGTTCAGGTTCCAGTGGCGCATACAACTGACGAAAAGATTTAGTCCCGTCACCGCTGCGCCGCAATAGATCGGCCGGTGTCAAATCATCGGGATCTTCCAGGCCCATGGCGCCGCACAACTCCAGAAACGCTTCCACTGTAGCATCGTGAAAATTGCGCACGCGGACAGATTTCTCTTCGATATCGACAGCGCGGGA
>JAKSCP010000495.1 GCA_022360535.1 Pseudomonadales bacterium
CGTAATGCCAAATATGGAACTGTACCAACCGGTACAGGTTGAAGACGCGCTTGCGATAGCTGACCGCCTTGCTGAAAGAGGATGGTTAGTTGGCGGTGGCCAGGACACCTATGGTTGGTTGAAGGATCGGGCAAAATCTGCCGACGCCTTAATCGACCTCAGTGCCATCGAAGCTCTGCGCGGTATTCGCGAAGTAGGTGACGGTATCGAAATCGGTGCCCTCACTACACTGACCGAAGTTGCCAACAGTGATCTGGTGAAAAACGGATTCTCGCTGCTCTCTGATGCAGCGTCCGTGGTTGCCAGCCCGCAAATTCGTAACATCGGAACTCTGGGCGGCAACGTGTCGCAAGATGTGCGCTGCTGGTACTATCGCCGCGGCCTCTCCTGCTACCGCGCAGGCGGCAATCTTTGCTATGCCGATACGCCACAGGGTATGAACCGTGAGCATGCACTGTTCGATCAAAGCCGCTGTGTTGCAGCCGGCGCCTCGGATACTGCTCCTGCGCTGGTTGCACTCGATGCCACCATGGTCATTCAGAATCTTAACGGAGAGCGTGAAGTCTCTGCCGAAGATTTCTTTGTTGGACCAGCTAATGACATCGAAAACACTACCATCATGCGACCTGGGGATATTCTTACTGCAGTAAGAATTCCTGGCACCTGGAAGAACGCCACGTTCTACTGGGAAAAGGTTGCCGATCGTAATGTGTGGGATTTCTCTCTGGTTAACATCGCTGCAGCGTTTCGCGTCAGCGGCGGCACCATCGAAGATTCCAGAATGGTAGCGGGTGCGGTACAAACCACTCCTCGTCGACTCTCTAACATTGAAAACGCGATCCGCGGTCAATCGAAGAACGAGCAGACTGGAGAATCAGTGAAGGCAATGGCCAGCGAAGGAGCTCGAGTATTGGCTCACAATGGTTTCAAAGTACCTTTGCTACAAAACCTGGTTAAGCGCGCAATCTCCGCTTAGGAAATTGCCGTATTAGCTTGCGAAGCATATATAGCTGAGCTTCGTTGCTTAAAGAAAAAGAGGATCCGAAGTAAATCGGATCCTCTTTTTTTTTGACTTCAAATTCCTTTTAACGTTTTGCCTGAGAAAACCGAACAGCGGTTTTCTCAGGCAAAAAATAAGGGCACGCCGTAGGCCGATGCGCCCTCACTGCTCTGTTTAAACCAGAGCTCCCTGCAATCATTGCAATTAATGAGGTGCTAAGAGAGTACGGTGGCCAACACTAGCCAACAGGCCAAGCCCGTCACAATAGGTACCACCATCAGATAGACCATGTTTCTAACGTTAACCATAATCACCTCCTTCTGCGATTAGGTTAGCAGTCTACCACTACCAACTCAAAAATTGCGGCGATGCGTCACTATGACGCACCACCTAACAATTGTTATGTATCTAGACGTCGAGGCCTAGGGGATCTGATAGATGAAGTTCCCGATAAAGTAGCCAAATGTCATGATCGCGATGTAGCCACCGATAGCCATCGCAACGATGGGAAACAGCTTCTCGCGCTCTTCTATGTTGTCGCCAATTGTATGATCAGACATAACCCAGACCTCCAGTCTGCTGTGGAACGATAAACACAGCATAACGGGTGGCCATTTCGGCTTATTGATTCAAATCAGTATATTGGCCCGGAGCAGGATAATTGAGGCCTAGCCGTAGGGCTGGGGGCGCACGGCCTGGCTGAGGACTTCACGTAATTCGGCATGTCGGAAAGGCTTGGTAAGGAAGCCATTCATGCCCATTTTTTCCATTTCTTCTTTTTTTTCTGTAATGACATTGGCGGTCACCGCGATTACCGGCGTCTTTGCCCGCCGTCCGTCCATGGCACGGATGCGTTTCATGGCAGAAACACCATCCATTACTGGCATCTGCAAATCCATGAAGACAGCGCTGACTTCATGGTTTGGCATGTACTCCAGCACTTCCCTGCCGTTGGACATGGTGACCACATCATGACCATCTTCTTCCAGCATGCGACAAAGAATCATGCGGTTTACAGCGTTATCATCAGCGACCACGATAGACAGGCCAGGTAAGCGGATTTGATTGCTCTCATTCCTGCGCTTGAGTGGTGCTGGGCAGGCTTCCAGAGGCAGGAATACAGTAAAAACTGATCCCCTGCCCGGCACCGAATCAACGACTATCTTGCCTTTCATGGCAGATACCAGCCGTTTAACAATGGTAAGACCCAAACCAGAGCCACCGAATTTCCGTTGCGTCGCCGCACTGGCCTGAACATAGGGTTCGAACAGACTGGCCTGAGCATCACTGGCGATCCCAATGCCACTGTCGGTAATCTTGAGACGAATCCGTTCCAGCGCTGTATCCATGACGATTTCTATTTCACCTGAATTGGTAAACTTCACTGCGTTACCTACCAGGTTAAGAATGATCTGGCGCAGTCGTGTCGGATCGCCGATCACCCAGGGTGGAATGTCGTCTTCCACCACTACCGAGAAGTTGATTCCCTTCTCTCGCGCCTGGAATCCCAACGGCGCAACCGTTGTGGAAAGCAACTCACGCAGGTCTACCGGAATTTCTTCCAGCTCGATGCTGTCGGAGTCGAGACGCGACAAATCCAACACATTGTTAACCAGCTCCAGCAGGGTCTCACTACTGCGCAAGACAACGTTAACCAACTCTTGTTTCTTTTCAGTAAGACCGCCATCTCTCTGCAGCAACTGGGAGGCACCGATCACACCGTTTAGTGGGGTGCGCAATTCATGACTCATGGCAGCCAGAAAGGTTGCTTTTGCGTGCTCAGAACTGCGGGCCTCTTCTTCCGCCATGGTGCGCTCATGCACCTCTTTTTCCAGTTGGTTAACTGCGGTACTGAGGCGCTTTTCAGCTTTCTGTTGGCCACTGCGAAACACAAATATCGCGGCGGTCAGCATGATTAAGACCAAGGTGGCTTCAAAGGCGAGAGTGATAGGTTGCACACCGGTGGAGTCCGGCCCGTACTCAAACTCATAGCCGGTAAACTGCAACCAGGCGAAAGCCCACAGAGTTAAAGCACAAATCACTGCCCATATCACACCAGCCAACCTGCCGCCAACCAGGGTCGCAATCGCTGGCAAGCACAATAGCCAGGCCCAGGTGTTCCCCCCAATACCAACGGTAGTCATGGCCATCACCATCACCAACCAGTAGGAGAAAATGGCCAGATTGGCTGCAAACTGTCGTTGTCCGGCATAGGCCTGAATATAGAGACTGACGATGAGCATACCAGTCGCTACGGCGATATAAATATTGTCCCGTTCGCCACCGGTGTACAGGTTGGAGACTATCAGCAAGACAGCGACTGGAATTACACAGAATATGGTGACGGAGAGCGTTCTGCGCTCACGCAGATTGATCAAACTGGCCGTAGTGGGGTCCAGACCGCCGTTCCAGAGAAAGCGAATGTGATTGATCATCTTATTGTCTTGTTGGGGTAGAGCGGCGTACTGCTCGAAGTGATCTTCATACAAAAACTGCTGGTTCTAACCTTACCACATTCCACGCAGGTGGCGATTGCCAAAAATTCCTACAGCTTAGAGTTTACGGCGCATTGGGATTATTGGATCGGAGCCTTGATATGACTGGCAGCAATCTCATACACGGCATTGAACCAGGCTGGATTGTCATTCAGATTCGGCACCAATTGAAACTGCTCACCACCGGCTTGTTCAAATTCTTCACGGTACTCGATACCGATCTCAAAAATCGTCTCGAGACAATCAGATATGAACGAAGGGGTCACCACGGCAATACGCTTAACGCCCCCTTCTACCAGCTTCACAATGTGCTCGTCCAAATAGGGCTGAATCCATGGGAGCGGACCAAACCGGGATTGAAACGCCATGGACCAGAAGCTGTCATCCCATTCCAGGGCCTGGGTAATACTGCGAGTGGTCTGCCAACACTGCATGCGATAGCACAGCCGATTCTCTGGGGTGACCTGCTCACAGCAACTACCAAACTCACACACATTCGCAGCATCGGCTTTCTTGATGGCTTTTTCCGGCACACCGTGAAAACTGAAGATCACGTGATCTACTGCAGACACGTCGAGTTTTTCATCTATCAACGCTTTCCAGGCCTCGATAAATGCAGGTTCTTGAAACAAATCATCGACGAAGCTTAAGCGAGGCGCTTGCTGCCACTTCCTGGCTGCCTGCCTTACCGCATGAAACACGGATGCAGTAGTGGCCGTCGAGTACTGCGGGAACATAGGCAGCAGCAACACCTCAGTGACTCCCAAGCGCTCAAACTCGGCCATACTCTCTGCCACAAAGGGTTGACTGTATGCCATACCATTACGAACGATCACTTGTTCTCCGGATGCATCAAATTGTTCCTGCACGCTAGCCTGCATGCGATCAGCATA
>JAKSCP010000274.1 GCA_022360535.1 Pseudomonadales bacterium
CATAGCCAGGCGATAGTCGCCGTCAGCATGCAGCGCTTCCGCTCTCTCCATTATGGGGGCCGAACCACCCATCATTTCCACGAACAGCGGGGCCGAATCGGATGGAGACAAGGGCGCAAGAGTAGCGGGGTTGCCATCCCAGTAACCCAGATAGCGGTTAATCACAGCTCGTGAGTTATGAAACTCCGATCCATGATATTGGCGCACGGACCACTGCTGTTGCAGGCTGGGAGGCACCTGGTATTCGTTGTGGATCTCATTGATAGTGACCCCCTGATTAGCCAGGAATAAAACCTGATTATTGAGATTCGCATAAGCATCACGCTGTGCACGCATGACCTGCTGGATGCGTTCGTTACCCCACCGTGGCCAGTTATGGGATGACACCAACACGTCTGCTTCTCGCCCAAATCGGTACAGCGCCTCATTGATTTGCTTGGACCAGGCTAAAGCATCTCGAACTAACGCTCCTCGCAAAGTGTAGATGTTGTGAATGGTGGCCGAAATATTTTCCGCCGCCCAAAAGACCTTTTGTTCCGGGAACCAGGTATTCATCTCCGCCGGCGCTTCTGTGCCTGGAGTATTCTGAAATACCATTGTCACACCATCGATGGTGTGCTCTTCGAAATCGTCCGTAATCACCATTGTGGGAGCGATAAGGCCAGTGGTTCCGGCCGAGAGACCTTTACCGATTGCGGAGTCAACTTGGCCAAAAGGGCTCGACGGCATCACTCTGCCGTATTGGAATCCGGCACGTCGTGACATGGCATTGCCGGCGTACACGTTTTCGGAAATCGCCTCCTGCATGAATCCAACAGGCGCAATCACTTGTACATTTCCCGCTGCCACGTCCGCTTCGTCAATAACTCCCCTGACACCACCAAAATGATCGACATGGGAATGGGAGTAAATAACCGCAATCACTGGAAACTCGCCCAGATGCTCAGTGGCAAGAGCGAGTGCGGCAGCGGCTGTTTCGCTGGTTAACAGGACATCGAAAATAATCCATCCGGTGTCTCCCTTTATCAGCGTCATATTGGCGAGGTCAAAACCGCGCACCTGGTACATGAAGTCCGGTACCACTTCGTATAACCCGAAGTTCATGTTCAAAGTAGCTTGCCGTTGTAAGGATGGATGAATACTGTCGAACTGCTCCCCGCTGAGCAAAAAACCATAACGATTCATATCCCAGACTACATTGCCGGCTGCACCCAGAATCTGTCGTGAGTCCGGCTCAGCAATAAACCCCCGGCTGGCTTCCTGAAAATCACGGTCATCCTCAAACGGCAGTGACTCTCGCAACTGTTGTTGCAAACCGGCGGTGGCTGCGCTGGCTGATTCTCCTTTGGAATTGAAGTGGTCCTGGGCGAATGCCGTGGGAAGCGTTAACGAGAAGCAAAACGTTGCGAGGAACGCTGCGAACCTTGGGGACGAAGTGGATTGTCTGGTCATGGAACTATTCAACTCTCTATTACTGGACTCTCTATTACTGTTTAACCCTGTACTTTGGCCGAACTGCCGCCTGAGTTCTCGATTATAGCGAATGGCCTGAGCCGTCCCAGCCGACTAACAACAAACTGGTCAGATTCACCAATAGTTAAGCTTGCGATCCCTATGCTTCCAGAGCAGCTTTGGATTACATTTTTTAAGTTGTTGTAATCATTAGATTTTTATTTTGGCACGGTTCTCGCAAGTTGGCAGTGCTACATACGCCATCAGTCGGCGTAACCAATTGGCCCGACCGGCGTCTTACTAGCACGTCCCGAGTAAAAATGGCCACCGATACCGGCAGGCTGAACAAGAGGACACTGGGCAGCTCCATTCTCTAGAGGATTAGTAGAAGTGATTAAGCTAAACAACTTAAGCAAGGTCTATCGAACGGCCTATATGGAAACCACCGCGCTCCATGACATTAATATCAATATAGCCAAGGGTGAATTCGTCGCTGTGATGGGGCCGTCCGGTTGCGGTAAGTCCACACTACTGAATGTAGTTGGCATGATTGATAGTCCTTCGAGTGGTGAGTATTTCTTCGATGGCACAGAAGTTGGACATCGTTCCGAGAACGATCTGGTGGAGCTACGTAAACAGAACATTGGATTTATTTTCCAGAACTTCAATCTGATCGACGATCTTTCCGTTGCCGAAAACGTTGACCTGCCTCTGTTGTATTTGGGTATCGCCAAGAAGGAACGGCAAGCGCGAGTGCAAGAGGCGCTGGAACTGGTTGGGTTAGAGGCGCGGTCTCGACACAAACCTCAGGAGCTTTCCGGTGGACAACAGCAACGGGTCGCTGTCGCACGTTCGGTGGTGAGTCAGCCCAAACTAATCCTCGCCGACGAGCCGACCGGTAACCTGGACACCAAGAATGGCGACGAAGTGATGGCCATGTTGGACAGACTCAAAGAAAAAGGCGTGACCATTCTCATGGTGACTCACTCACCGGAACATGGCGAGCGGGCCGATCGCATTATCCAAATGCTGGACGGTGAAGTAGTCAACGGTGACAACGCAACAAACTTATCAGTAGTTGCCGACAACGGCTCATCAGAACAACAAGAAATCCACGCTTGATTATCCAGGATCACTAGCATGTTTGCTCACTACACAAAAATGGCGCTAAAAGCGCTGATGCGCTTCAAACTGCACTCTGCGATTAGTCTAAGTAGCCTGTCTATCGGCTTTATGTGTTTTCTGTCTGCCATCCTGCTCTCCAACTACGCAGATAGTTTTGATCGAGGATTTGAAAACTCCGATCGAATTTTTAATTTGATGATGCGACCTGTCGGTGACAGCCCGCTTCCTGATCGCTTCCCGATAGTAAACCAACCAGCAGCGCGCTATTTGCGTGCCGCATTTCCTGAAGTGCCCAATATCGTTCGTGCCAGCAGTGGATTTCCGCAAGCCGTAAGCTACAACGGACAATCCATAACTGTTGATGCGAAATACATCGAACCCCGTTTCTTCGATATATTTCCGTTGGAAACAGTTTTCGGTTTGCAGCAGGGTCAAGACCTGCCACCAAATACTGCCGCGCTAACTGAAGAAGGCGCGCAGTTGATCTTCGGCCGCACTGACGTAGTCGGCGAACGAATTATCGTTGAGAACGAGCACGACGTAACCGTAGCAGCGGTTCTGCGCCAGCCTGATTTTCCATCACATTTGTCATCTGGAATCGCTTTTTTTAATACTGACCTTTATCTGCCGATCGAGATGCCTGATGAGTTAGTTCGCCAGAGTATTATAGAGAATGGCGGCGATCCTGATGAGGACCGTTGGGGCAACCAATCAGACTTTGTGTACCTGGAATTTCCAGAAGACTATGATCTGGATGTTGCGGAGTTTAACCAAAGACTTGATGAGTTTGTTAAAAGCACCCTGCCGGAAGAGCGAGTTGCGATCCAGACCTATGAGTTGCTACCCGTTAACGAGCTGGTACCAACACAACTGTCTTTCGTCACCGGCGGTTTCGATTTACCAGACATACTCATTGCTGCTGGTGCTTTGGTACTGCTGATCGGTTGCCTCAACTACTCCAATCTGGTGATTGCTCAGCTGTCGTTGCGCAGCCAGGAAGTGGGTGTGCAGAAAATCCTGGGTGCTAAACGCAGCTCACTACTTGTGCAGTATTGCTATGAAACTTTCCTGTTTCTCATGCTGGCTTTGGTCGCAACCTTGGTGATTCTGGGTTTCATCCTTTACCAATTGCAAGCAGCCAATGTGGTTGGCATAAGCCCCGCCTTATTGCTCACCCCGTCTCTTTGGTCGACGCTGCTCGCGGTAATGGTGGTGATTGTGGCAATAGCCGGTGGCTATCCAGCCTTGCGCACCGCATTGGTACCACTGGTCACTATGATGCGGCCTAAGGGGTCCAGCGGCTACTCTTCACGCATGCGTAACCTCATGGTGGGCTTACAGTTTTTTATCTCGGGCACGCTGATGATTCTCGCCACGGTGATGTATATGCAAAACCAGGCCATGACTCAGCAACTGGATGGCAGCTTATTGGACCCGAAAATTGCGATCAATGTGCCGGCGGATACTTTCGATGTTGACCCCGAACTTCTGGCAACAGAATTGAAGAGAAATCCTGCCATCATGTCGGTTTCCCAGGTAGATATTCTGCCCTGGTCCATTAGCAATTCTTCATCCAGCTTCACACGAGATCGAGATATCAATAGCACCGAAGCCGAACTTTCCCGACATTCAGTGGGCTACGAATACACAGAAACAATGTCTCAGGCGCTAATCGCCGGAAGAGATTTTTCACGGGATCGAAGCAGCGACTTGTTACCAAACTCAGGAGAGCTGACATCCGCCAGCGGCCCTTTCAACGTCATCATCGATGACATGGCAGCGCAGAATCTCGGTTGGGAGAATGCAACTGAAGCGATAGGCCAATCGATCTACCGTCGATACGATGCCAATACCAGTCGCGATGAAATTTCAGTGGAAATGGTGGTTATCGGCGCGATGAGTGAACGCAAATACGAGTTTCTTGATTTCACCGCGTTTGGCGTGGACGGCCATGTCTACATGTTGCAACCGCAGAACGCCGGATACCTGATCGTGCGTGTGGATCGGGATTTACTCAATGAAGGATTGCGGCATATCGATTCCACCTGGAGCCAATTAATGCCGGAAGTTCCGCTGAAACGTGAATTCGTGGATGACTTGTTCTACCAGACCTATGGCATGTTTTTAGGTATCAGCGCTTCAATTGGAATCCTGTCACTGTTTGGTTTCTTCGTCGCAAGTATCGGCTTGCTTGGCAACGCGACGTTCATTACGAATATTCGTCAGCGAGAAGTAGGTATTCGAAAAGTGATGGGGGCCAGCAGCAATCGTTTGCTGCGCATGTTGCTACTGGATTTCGCGAAACCGATTCTCATCGCCAATGCGCTGGCGTGGCCACTCGGCTTCTTTATCGGACAAGCCTACACGTCCTTTTTTGCGGCACAGGTGAACATCAACTTCATGCCATTTTTGGTGAGCTTGGGATTGTCTGCGGCTATAGCGTTCGCTGCTGTCTTTTCCCAGAGCTTGAAGAGCGCGCGAGTGCGACCGGCAATGGTGCTACGTTACGAATAAAAAGATTAGAGTTCTAATTATGAGGGATGTAAATCACCGTACTCGGACTCGCGGTATCCAGTGTACCGTAGATACTGAGGGTCAATTCGCCCAAAGTCTGACAGCGACGCTTACGGATGAAGGATGCGGTAGTCGCTTCTTTCTTACAAACGACCTGATCCAGTAATCCCACGCTCTGATTGTATTCAACCAATTCGGCGGGTGTCATGCTCTCAAAACGGGGCTGGCCAGGAGTGTTACAGGCCGCAAGCAATGTGACGCTTAGGGAAACTAACAGGGTACGAAGTAAATTCATGATTCTGACCACCGCAAACAGCCAGGGGGGCCATGAATTCTTGCTTATTGGACGGGAAAAATCTACCTGACGGCGACGAACTGCTCGACGGAAGCCAGTAGCTCCTGACAGAAGCCCACTCCGGGCATATCAGTTCCGGGGGTATAGCCGACGGCAAAAGGCACCGCCATAAAAAGCGTTAAAGAGAAGATGGATATAGCGTAGAACACATAATCTTTAGTTTTCATTATTGTTGTTCCCAAAGCGTTCTGTTGAATGACAGTGCGTACTGCGCACTGATTTAACGTAAGTAGTGTCTGGTTTCTATTTCTCCAACTATGTGATGCTAATACCGTGTAAATTCTTACAGTAGATTTGCGGAAATTCTGGTTTGCAACCAAGCCGATTTTGCTGGCTTCTCCCTACTCTTTGTAGAGTTATCACATACTACTATCGTGCTTGGCAAGCCGTTTTTGAGCATTACCTGGGGCTCTTTTTCACTATGTACCGATTGGTCTCAAAAGTGGGAATTTTCTACACACGAATTTCACCTGCCTGAGGGAATCCCCAGGATAGAAGGGACACAAGCGTGATTACTTGGGGAGTCTAATTGACCGCCGCTACTAGATTCCCGACTGGGACCCATCAGAGTTTCGAGTCATTCCTACCATCTTGTTCAAGATGTGTTGAAACTCCTCCTGGCTGATATCGATATGTTCGACTACTCGACCGTAGAGGGTAATGGTCGGGACGTTACGATCACCGAACTCTTTCTGTGCCTGGTGTAAGCAATAAAGCACGATGCGCTCGCGCTTGTTCAGTCCATCCCTCACATCAGGAAGCAACTCATCAAGCGCAGCGGAAAGCATCTCTCTTTCCATCTAATTACAACCCCGCGTACCAGATGGCTTCATTGACATCTTCCCACCAGCCGCCGCGACCCTCATAGATTGACTGCAAACTGTCTACTACTTCAACACGCTCCACGTACTTCGCATGTTTGTAACCGATCTGGGTTTCGATCCGAAGCCGCAGCGGAGCGCCGTTTTTTTCCGGGATAGGTCTGCCGTTTAAGCCATAGGCCAGTATTGTCTGTGGATGGCTGGCGGCAAACAGATCAATACTTTCATAGTAAGGCACGCCGTTGGATTGGGTATCCATGCAATGAAACACTACGTACCGTGCTTCGGGTTTTACTCCCGCCAGCGAAAGTAGATGACTTAAACGTACACCTGTCCACTCTCCAATCGCACTCCATCCCTCATCACAAGTATGTAATGTTATCTGTGTCTGAGCGGGTTGGTTTTGTAATTCTGGCAAGGTGAACGAAAGCGGCCTGTCAACCAGGCCGTCGAGGGTAAATGTCCAGTCAGCAAAGTTGCTGGCTAAATGTCTTTGATAATTCTCGTCACGTGGAGATGTAACACCACTGGTGGGGAAGTCCAGGGTCCGCTCAGCGAGGGAATACTCTCTGACCAGCGGCTGCCCGCGTAAGAGCAAATCGTGCACACCGTAATTCAATGCATCAGCTACATCGTAGAGATTTCGAATCGAGGCAGGATAGCGATAGCAAGCCAGAGCTACTCCACCCATACCGGCACCCACTAGTGCTGCATGAAGGATTTCCCGACGTTTAAATCTCCGCTTATCCATGTCGATCACCCCCCAGCTTGTAATAGCCAGTGATCATGCTGCGAAAATGATTGATAAAGCCGGCAACAAATAATTGGAAGATGTGAATGATGATGAAGAGTGTCAGCAAAGAAATAAACACGAAGTGTAAGGTTCTCGCGGATTGCCTTCCGCCAAATAAATCAAACAGAAATGGCCATGCCGTGGTTACACTGTTAGACATGGTGAGCCCGGTTAGAATTATCAGTGGTATCAGGATAACCATCACCGATAAGTAGCTTAGCTTTTGTAAGCTGTTGTAGCGCCTGGCCTCTTCTCCTCGCGCGCGTTTTAACTTCAGGTGATTGAGAATATCGTGCCCAATGTTTGCGGGTTTTAGCTCACCAGGGCTGGGCAACCAGGTATCGCGTAACCGGCCGCTACTCAACAAATGAGAGATGTAGTAAATCCAGGCTATAACAAATACCCAGGCGGCAGTGAAATGTAAGGCACGATTGCCCCCAAACTGAAAACCTTCCGGGTAATTGGCGATTCTTACATAAGGTAAGCGATTTACCCGACCGATGATGCCTGTGACATCAAACGACGCCCCGCCAATCTTTAGTGTCATGGTGGGCGGATCGGTGGATGTATCACCGGCTATTTCAGCGACCGCAGGAGCACCGAAATAACCCACATCTCCCCAATACAAACGGGGATGGATGTTCAGTATCCAGATTCCACTCCACAGGAGCACAAAGATAGAAGCAGCAGCAAGCCAATGCAGGATGCGCGTGGCCAGAGGATAACGGAGATAAGTATCTGGGCTAGGGTTCATGACCTGGATCGACTCTCGGGTCGCTATCAACTTTTGCCTTCTTTACTACTTTCGCACCACCAAAAATACGCCAATCGCCATGAAAACGATACCAACAATTCTCTGTAAGGTAATGGAGACCTGAGGTGATCCCATCAAGCCAAACTGGTCGATCACCATCATCGAAATGAGTTGACCCAGTAGTACAAAAGAAACCGCATTACCGATACCAAAGTTTGGTGCGACCCAGGTGATACTGAATATATAGAACACAACAAAGAAGCCGCCGAAATAGAAATACAACGGCGTGTTATCGGCAACAAAAGCGCGGGGCATGCCTTCGAATGTCAGCATGTAAGCAATAGATAACAATGTCGCCATCATA
Organism: Pseudomonadales bacterium; assembly: GCA_022360535.1. Classification (GTDB taxonomy): domain Bacteria; phylum Pseudomonadota; class Gammaproteobacteria; order Pseudomonadales; family Pseudohongiellaceae; genus UBA9145. The sequence continues at coordinate 8,179 of JAKSCP010000274.1, forward strand.
AACAAAATGGTGGCGGCCAGGCCTGGGCTCTGAAGTTTCGCACTCAGACCGGCATTAAGTGCCGCCATAGTGGGTATGCCGATACCTGCCAAAAGCATGACAGTGGCGTAGATGAAAGTGTTCTGTTGAAGCAAGACAGTGCTCCTGGTTATAGAGAGGAAGCGTCAGTTCCCAACACGGGCAATAAAAGGCTTGTTATCAAGTGCCGCGACATCAACCCCATTGAAGTAGTGATCTACTCGCCCGCTGGTGGACATGGTGGTTATCTTTATATCAACCTGTTGTGAATCCAGGGTTGCTATGTGTACTGGCATGGCATTCTGTGCATTGTAGCCACTGCCGGTATCTACCAGTCGAGTACCTAGCAGCTCACTGGTACCCGTTTTGTATACGCGCACCTCAGCACCAGCCAGCACATAATTCCCCTGCCCATCCAACACCTGTATCTGGATGGACCGATGGGTGTTTGTTGCCAGATCGTTTCGGTACAAATAATGGGAAGCAGCCGGATCATTGGCGGCTAGTGAGATGTCCAGATCACCGTCATTGTCAAAGTCAGCCATCTGGATGCCATGGTCAGAGTCGCCGCGACGGATATTGTCAGGAATCTGGTTTTCGAAATGGCTGCCCTTATTGATGAACAGGTAGTCGGGCATGCCTGGTTGTCCGTTTACATAACCAACGGTGTACAAGTCTGGCAAGCCATCGTTATTCATATCTCCCCAAACACCGGTAACGATATGGTCATGAACAGCAACACCCATTGCTTCTGCTACGTCGGTGAAGCTGCCGTCGCCATTGTTACGAAACAGCGAATCATCGCCGTACTCAGCCACATATAAATCCAGATCACCATCGTTATCGAAATCCGTGACGGCACAACCAACACCGCCATCGATCAACGGCCTGCGTGACTGATCCATATCCAACTCGATTGCCACATCAGTAAATCTGTCCCCGTCATTGCGATAGAGTCCGTCCCGATCACCGTTTTGGTTGGTAGTGAAAGCATCCAGATCACCATCAGCGTCCATATCGAACCAACAGGTTCCGACCGTGCGGCGAGGTTCAAAGAACCCATTGTTACGCGCCTGGTTGCTGAACATCCCGTTATGGTTCTCATAGAGTCTGTTTGAAGCATTGCGCACTGCAATATGCAGATCGAGATCACCATCGTTGTCAAAGTCGATGAAATTCAATTGACGGACATTAGCGACGAGATCTAACCCCCGCTCAGCAGCAACTTCTTTGAACTCTCTCACTCCGGAATCAAGTTGGTTTTCCAGCAACTTGTTTGCAGTCACACCATCGGCATAACCAATGTAGATATCCTGATCTCCATCACTGTCATAGTCGCCCCAGGCCACTGAACGCGGGTTTCCGCCCTCTGGTAGATTCAATTCCCTGCCAATATCGACAAATGAACCATCGCCAAGATTTTCATACAGGCGCACAGGGCGTTCGAGAAAGACCACCACAAGGTCGAGATCGTTGTCATTGTCGAAATCCCCCCAGGCATTGGACTGGCCGTAGGGGTCAGAGAAAAGTTCAGGTTGTATTGCAGTGAACTGCAGCTCGGCTGCATAGCTTGCACCACTTAACAAGACTGCTAAAAGTAGTGCGTTAATTCTTGTTAAAGAATGAGCAGATTTAGTGGTCATACTATTGGCTCTAGTGTTTATTGATTGGTCGGGATGAGAGGATTTGAACCTCCGACCCCTGCCTCCCGAAGACAGTGCTCTACCAGGCTGAGCTACACCCCGACGCTATTCGTATTTTCAATAAAGCTAATTCAATTTCGATCTACGCTCAAATGCTCCCCTTGCGGGGAGTGATGAGAGGAATTGATCGCGCACCTCCTGTGCGCGACCCTGCGGGCGCCCTCGCGTTGCGAGTGCGTCCAAATTTGTTCCAGACAAATTTGTGAACCTCCGACCCCTGCCTCCCGAAGACAGTGCTCTACCAGGCTGAGCTACACCCCGACGCTATTCGTGTTATCAATAAAGCTAATTCAATTTCGGTCTACGCTCAAATGCTCGTTCTACCGAGTTATATCTCTAAATTGCTGACAAAAAAATGCAGGGCGTTGCCCTGCATTTTTCGTACTCCTGATGGATAACTCTCAACCACGTTAGATACGTGAACGAGTCAGCTCCACATCTGCATTACGCCACAGCGAATCAAACTGACGCTTGGTAATGATTGCTTCCTGTTCTTTACCTTGGGCTTCCTGTGCTTGGTACAAGCCGAAAGTTGACCAGCCATTCTGCTGATTCCATTGCAGATCCTTCAAATAGACTTCTTCAGCTTCAGCGGCACGACCTGCGTCCAGCAATGCTGCACCCTGGTACAGACGCATGGACTGATTCCAATCCGGTGGCTCGGTGTAGTTCAGGTTATCTTCATATTCAACCGCGTGGCCGTAGTGCATGATTGCCGCATCAAGATTGCCATTGGCTTCTTCGATCTCACCTAACAGCGCATGCATGGCCAGATTCAAGACATGAGAGGCTGGGGTTGGACCAACGTTGTATTCATCCACATCATCGGCCGCAATCTGATCACGAATATTCTGCAGCTCGGCTTGCGCTGGACCCATGTGACCTTTAGCGACATGAGCCGAGCCCATGACGTAGCTCAGCATGCCGGAAAGATACGGGTTAGTTGCCCGTTCCCTATTAGCGGCATTGTCTGCATGGATCTTGTCCCACTTGCCGAAGACTTTGTCCATCACCCACTCGTGGGCAATGGTCTTCGCGCCACGACGACCATTGGGATCAATGGTTGACGCATTGCGCGATGCTGCCTCATAAGAAGCCTCGTAGTTACCCTGCAACATATTGGCATAACGTACGAAGTCCAAAGCGTGTGGCTTGTGAATCTTATGGGACAAAGGATAGGTGCCAATCATGGGGAAGTTAGTGTCGCCCCAGATTTCTGCAAACTGATCGTCAACGATCTGCGAACGCTCGTTGATGTCGATGGCTTTTTCGTATTCGCCCACTCGCAGATAGATATGGCCCGGCATATGTACCATATGGCCTGAGATGGGTACCGACGCTTCCAGCTTCTGGGCAGATGGCATCGCCAACTCTGGCTGATCAGACATTTCCATCAGGTGGATGTACAGATGGTTGGCGCCGGGGTGATCGTGTTCAACAGCCATGGCTGCTTCAAACGCGGCTTTGGCTTCTGCAGTGCCAGGTTTAGCGGAGCCGTCAGCGTTCCAGTAGTCCCAACGGGTGGTGTTCATATAAGACTCACCAAATACTGAGGCGATATCTGCATCGTCCGGGTACTTGGCATGCAGATCGCGCATGGCGTCCAGATAGGCGAAATCGCGTTCACGGTCATCGGGAATTGCATCCTTGTTGTAGAGCACAAACATGGCATTAATGAGATCGCGCTCTTTTTCAGTGCCGTTGTTCGCCAGCTCCAGGGCGCGGCGAATTGCCGCCAGACCAGTGCCTTGCGGATCATCTGGCAAGCCCTGGTAACGGCTGTTGGGGTTGGGGCCGATGGCATGGGCCATACCCCAATAGGGCATAGGATGATCTGGATCCAATCTCGAGGCTTCCTGATAAGAAGCGATGGATTCTGGGAAATAGAAACTCCAGGCCATTCTGAGACCTTGATCGAAGAAGGCTTGGGCTTCCGCGGAATCGGTAGATATGGGATAGCTGTACGTACCCCCGCCTGGAATCATTATGGCCAGGGGCTCGTCCTGCGCAGCGCTGAATGTGCTGGATGTAAACAGAACAGTCGCTACAGTCCCCAGTGCTAACAACTTACGCATGGCACTCTCCTGAGTAGGTTTTTTATAGATTCTGTGTCGCTGCGGTACTAACTGACACTGATTGGCAGATGGCGGGCAGCGAACTTGCCAGAAGTATACCTCAAGTGTTCTAAAATCTGACTTGCAGATACGTTTTGCTACAACCGGGGCAAGCACCTAAGTTGGTTTGATTCCACTGATTAATCCAACTACTCTGAGTCACAAGCGCACCGACTCCTTGAGGAGTTCTATGAAAAAGCTTGCCTGCCCCGCTCTCTGAACGCATTGTGCATATTTTGCTGAACGGGTATTTGCGTAGCGAACCGGAAACGCTACCCAGAACCAAGCCGGACGCATACTGACACAACCGATCTACCAGGAGATTCATTGAAATGAGTGAACTGCAACTGGACGTATTCACCGACTACGTCTGACCCTGGTGTTATCTCAGTACCGTGAGTATTGAAAAACTGAAACAGAACTATCCCGTATCGATACGCTGGATCCCATTTCCATTGCATCCAGAAACTCCAGCCGAAGGTAAGTCACTGGAAGAACTTTTCGCCGGCCGTGACATCGAACCGATGCGCCAACGCATGAAGGAGTTGATGGCAGAGGCCGGGCTACCTTACGGCGATCGAACCCACACCTACAATAGCCGTTTGGCCCAGGAACTCGGCAAATGGGCCGATACCCAGGATGGTGGCGAAGCGATCCACGACGCACTCTATCGAGCGTATTTCGTTGACAATATTAACCTCTATGACAAAGAGCTTTTAGTTGGCATCGCTGAACAATGTGGCCTGGACAATACTGCGGCCAGGGAAGTGCTCGACCAGCGCACATTTAAAAATGAGGTTGATGACGACTGGCAACGGGCCTATCAGCATGGCATTACCGGCGTGCCAACTTTCTATAAGGATGATTTAGTAGTGGTGGGGTGCCAGCCCTATGAAACGCTGGAGCGTTTCGTTAAACACTTACTGGAGCAATCAAGGAGTAATGCATCATGAGTGAACGCACTGCATTAATCACTTGCGTAGAGCGCTACATGGGTACTGCAATCAAGAACAAATTTGAGTCTCAGGGCATTCGCGTCGTTACTGGTAGTTACCCAATGCACTCACAAACTGATTGTGAAGAACTCGTTAAGTCCGCTGGCGATGTAGACATTTTGGTCGCCAACCTTGCGGAACCGCCCATGACTGGCCCAGTGCAGAAAATCGAAAACGCCGATTGGAACATTCTGTTCGATTCGCTCGTGCATCCACTTATGTATCTGGTGCGAGCAGTGACTCCCCAAATGATTGAACGTCAGTCAGGAAAGATCATTGCAGTGACCAGTGCGGCACCCTTAAAAGGTATACCAAACAATGCCGCCTATTGTGCAGCTCGCGGCGCACAGAATGGCTTTATTAAGGCAGTGGGATTAGAGCTGGCACGCGCAAACGTGCACGTTAACGCCATCGCGCAAAACTACATCAACAACAACACCTATTATCCCGACGATATCCTGGATAATGAGAAATTTCTCGACCATGTTAAGCGCAATGTACCAACTAACAAAGTGGGTGCTGCTGATGAAACCGCTGAATTAGCCGCCTATCTAGCCAGTGAAAAATGCAATCACATGGTAGGACAGATCATCCCCTTGGCTGGTGGCTGGGTCACCTGATGTGAGATTCCGGGGCCTAGGAATTTTTAAGAATGTTTCTCGCAATACCCGGCGCGAATTGATTGATGAAGCGTAGCAGTTTCGCCTTACCCACATAAATCTTTTCCTTATCGCGCGCGAAACCACGCAGGAATTCTTCAACCAGTTGTTCTGGGCTAATTTTGCCGCTGCCGCGACCAGCTGTCATTGCTGTATCTACCAGCGGTGGAATAACTTCGAAGAGTTTGATATCGGTTGCTTCAAGCTGATAGCGCAATGCGTCACTGTAGTTGCTGAGGCCAGCCTTGGTTGCACAATAGACGGGCGCCGATTTCTTGGGAGTAATGGCTAAGGCTGAAGTGATATTAACAATGGCCGCTGGTTCATTGCCCGCCAATAAGGGCAGCAAATCCTGAATGAGTTGCAATGGCGTAACAAAATTGGTTCGGATCTCTGATTCCAATTTCGCTCTGCCTTTGGCATCGACAATCTGATACTCCAACTGCATGCCCGCATTATTGATGAGCACATTCAAGTCACTAAACTCGCTGCGGCAGAAATCGATCAGCAACTCTACAGCGGTTGGATTCGACAGGTCACAACGAAAGGTCTGGATGTCAGCGAACTCTGACTGCAGTTTTTGTAAACTTGTATCACTGCGAGAGGTCACCAGAAGTTTGTTGCCAAGTTCATGCAAGCGTCTCAACAATGCATAGCCAATGCCGGAAGAGGCACCAGTCAGTAAGATTGCATTCTCGCTTGTTTGCATGAGGTCAATTCCGATTAAGGCCCTGCAACTATTCCCTCATCATGCAGTTTACCAATTGCTTCCGAACTGAGTCCTAACAACTCATGTAGGATTTCATCCGTGTGCTGCCCCAATAATGGAGCCGGCTTATTCGGTTCTCGGCCGATAGCTCCAAAATCTAAAGCCTGACCAGGTACCAGATAATTGCCAATACCCGGTTGTTCCACTCTTTCGAATAGTGGGTTTTCCTCAGAGTAGTCCGCATCGTTCCCAACCAGCTCCTGGATCGTCTGATAAGGGCCCCAACAAACACCGCCGGCGTCCAAGGCGCTACAAACCGCATCGAAGTCACGCTGGCGAAACCACTCTGCAAACACACTTCGAATTTCCTCTCTGGCCCGGAAGCGATCACTCTCTTGTTTGAAATCGAGGGCTAGTTGATCTTCCAGCTTGGCGATTGCTGCCTGGGACTCGGTCACTTCCACCAGCGACTGCCACTGATTGGGACTCACCCCAACAACCATTACGCGCCCTCCGTCTCTACACTGGAAGTCATGGCCAAAGGTGCCAAATACATGATTTCCCATGGGTGGACGTGGGGTTTGATTCACTTCGGCCTCGGCCAGATAACCTAAATGGCCCATGGTCGCCAACGCGACATCGGCAAGTGCCAGTCGGACAAACTGCCCTTCCCCGGTCAGCCGGCGATGGCGTTCGGCGGCGAGAATGCCCAGGGCAATCTGTTGTCCAGCGATTACATCCCAGGCGGGGAAAGGGTTGTTTACTGGCTCGCTGCCATCACCACTGAGAAACGGCAGACCAACCCGACTATTCACGGTGTAATCCAGGGCCGTACCGCCATGACGATCACCTACCAGATTGAGAAAGATCAGATCCTCGCGTCTGCTACGCAGGGCTTCATCGGCAAGCCAGCCTTTCGCTGGAAAGTTAGTGACAAAAATTCCGGCATTCTCTCCAGTGGCAGTGATAAGTTCGGTCAGCAAATCTCGGCCAGCTTGCTGCCGGAAGTCCACAGCAATAGAACGCTTGCCCTTGTTCAGGCAATGCCAGTACAGACTCTTGCCTTGCTTGGTTATTGGCCAGCGCCGGTAGTCAATTCCACCGCCGATTTGATCGAATCGGATAACGTCGGCGCCCAGTTGCGCCAGGGTCATGCCGCCGGATGGAGCGGCAATGAAGGCACTGCCTTCAACTATCCTCAGGCCTTTCAGGAGTTCTTGCACGTTCTCTGTGTTAGCTCTAGGTTAACGAAAGATAGCCATTATTGATGACCACCTTGTCTTGTTCCAGTGATTTACAGCGAAAGGCAATATGTTCTGCTTCTTCCCAAATTTCAGTGCGAATAGTCTCTCCCGGATAAACTGGTGCAGAGAAGCGCAGGCGTAGCCGTTTGAATCTTTCCGGCTGATAGTCGCAACAAGTCTTTAACAAGGCGTGCGTCATGACTCCCATAGTGCTTAGCCCGTGCAGAATTGGTGATTTAAAGCCAGCATCGCGAGCGATCTGAGGCATAACATGTAAGGGATTGTGATCACCGGAAAGTCTATAGATCAGTGCCTGTTGTGTTGAAGTCTCCAGGTCACACACTTTATCCGCATCACGAGAAGGAATAACATCAGTCTTCTTCTTCGATTTTCGCTCTCCCCCAAAGCCCCCGTCACCGCGGGCAAGCACGTCAGTAATGATCGTGCAAATATCTTCGCCAGTAGCCGAATCCCGTACCACCCGTTCAGTAATTAACAGCGCCCCCAGCCGCTTACCTCTGTCGATGATGTCGGTGAATCGAGTGACCGCCTCAACGCTGCCGGAGGGAGGTAGTGGCTTGTGAAAGATGAGCTCCTGGCCAAGATGCAGAATCTTTACCCAGTCCAAACCGATGTCATTTTCACTTGCCCAAAAGCCCGGATGAGCCATTACCACAGGCTGACTTGGCATGACCTTAAGCCCATCTTCATAGACAAAGCGCAGTGCTTCCTCATCTTCAGGGTCTAATCCCATACCCACACCCAACGCATAGAGTATGCAATCCTTTTCTGAATAAGACTCGGTCACTTTGGGGAATTCCCGCTGCAATAGGTAGTCGGGGTCGATCTTCATAATTCCTTAACTCAACTTATTGTTTACTGCTGTCAGTTCCTGTTGTTCTGACCGGAAGCTGTTACTGTCGTGTTGTTCCATCAGCCCCCTGGCAATCACCCGAATGGCGAGTACTTCTTCCGCTCCTTCAAATATCGACAGCACACGGGCATCAACAAAGTAGCGACTAACCGCCGATTCTTCAGCGTACCCCATGCCCCCGTGAATTTGCATCGCTTCACGAGCAACCCACTCTGCAGCACGACAGGAGAATAATTTGACCAGACTGGCCTCCATTTGCCCGGCACCTTGATCCATTAACTTAGCCACTGTGTGACTAAACTGTCGCGAGGCAGTGATAGTAGCCAACATGCGCGTCAGCTTGGTTTGGGTCAACTGAAATTCGGCAAGTGTCTTGTCGAAGATTTTTCTATCGGTGGCATAACTCAACGCTGCTTCGAAAGCAGCCTGCATAACGCCAGTAGCGCGAGCAGCCGTTTGCAAGCGACCGCCAGCAAATCCTGCCATCGTATAATAGAAGCCTTTACCTTCTCCCTCTTCTTCACCGATCAGACAATCATCAGCGACAAAGTAGTCATCGAAGAACAGTTGATAGGAATGCATACCGCGGTAACCAAGCGTAGCAATTGATTTACCGCTAAAAGCTCCGCCTTCGGGTTGTTTGTGTTCGAACTCATGGCCGGGATAAACCGGTTTCTCGACTAAAAAGAGACTGAGCCCCTTATGGCCCAGAGTCGCATCACTATCTGTTCTGGCAAGCACCACCACAAGCTCAGAACGACCAGCGAATGTGCACCAGGTTTTGCTGCCATTGAGTCGCCAACCCCCTTCGCAGGCTGTGGCGCGCAAGGCAACGGCTGCAACATCAGATCCGGTGTTCGGTTCAGTAATCGAAATGGCGCACAGTTTTTCACCAGTTGCGAGTTGCGGTAACCACTTTGTCTGTTGCGCTTCGGTTCCACCCGCCAGCAGGGCACGGGCGGCAATCTCCGGTCGCGTAATAAGACTGCCAGCAGCTCCAAGTGACCCGCGAGACAATTCTTCGGTGACGATTATCATACCCAGACTGTCGGGCCTATCATCCGGTTGCAGACCGCCAAAGCGCTCGGGAATGCAAGTGCCGAAGCAACCCAGCTCTGCTGCCGGTTTAATAATCTCTTCAGGAATATCCTGATCCTGACGGTGGATTTCTTCTGCCCGGGGAGCAACCACCTCATCGGCAAAGCGCTGAAATGTGGATCGTACCAACTCTTGCTCTTCACTCAGGCCCGACTCAAGACGACTGTTTCCCGATTCCAGGCAATAGCTTGCAAGGTCTTCATAAGCACTGGCCAGCGTTAACCAGGAATCTATCTCATCATCGGCGAGCAAAGCCAGCAACGCCTTGCGATCCAATCCCAGCGCAATAGCTTCATTGGCAAGTGTACTCAGGACAGTTTTAATGGTCTGGGAACAAAAATAGGTCGCACAAGGTTTAAGCAATACTGCATCTGGATGAGATTGAGCATGAAGCAGCAAAGACTTCGCCGCCTCCAGCTCCGCCTTGGCTACGGCAATGACGTAACATGAATTTTGAAACTGATCGAATAGTTGTTCATCAAGTTTGCCATCTCGATAAACAGAGTCCTTCGTCACGTGAACCGCGATCTGTACTTGATGCTCTACGCGATCCAGAAGTGGTGATGCCCTCGACAACAAGTGATCGACAGATGGTCCGTTTTGAAATTCGATTTTTGTCATCTAAGATAAAGTCAGCGGAAGATCAGCGTGGTCAGATTTACGGCAGCGCAGATTCTAATGGATATGTGGTTGGAAAGCGACGCGGGGCAGACTGGAAAGTATTGAATACAGCAGGATTATGGAATCTCCAGGCATCACAATTAACGAGCCCACTGATAAGGCAGTCAGCAAAGTTCGTTGTTTTTTAGGGTTCAAAGTTGACGCACTTGACTCCTTATCATCTCTTCGCGAGCAATTGATCTCCCTGGCGACCGGTGCAGAAAGCAAGCTTCGCCCCATCACAGACGAGAACCTCCATCTCACTCTATGGTTCTTTGGATCGGTTAGTCAGGAATCGCTGGTATCCATTCAAGCACTCGTTGAAAACATTGCTGGCCGCCACACGGCAATTCGTTTAAAGATGCAGGGTCTTGGATTTTTCAAAAACGCTATCTGGATTGGCGTGGAACCTGACCCTGAACTCCTGGCCTTAGCGGAAGAATGCAAACTGACGTTTGATGCAATGGGCTTTGGGGGTGCAGAAAGCCGGTACATTCCACACATCACAATCGCTCGCTTCGGCAAAAATGCCAAACTGCCCTTAAGTCAGCTTAGAGAGAAATTTGGCAATCAACAATGGGGAGAGATTAACGCGCAAGAAATCACTTTGTTTCGCTCCGATACCTTACCCGAGGGCGCCAGGTACAGCGTGATCTCTAGCGTAGCGTTGGCCGAGCCTTAGCAGTTCTTGTACTTATCATTTAAGCCAACACCCGCCTCAATCAGTGGCCTCGCTTTTTCCAACCGCTTCAGACGAGTCGCTTCCTGCTTTGCAGACCCAATGTGGTCAGCGTATTCGCGCTGACGCCCAGGGGTTAGTCCGGCAAAAGCATTTTGTAGTTTCTTACTCTTTTTCATGGCTGCGGCAAGCTCAGTCGGCACATTAAGGCGCTGCTTCTTCGGTTTAACTTCCTTGCCGGCTTTTTGATTGGCTATGGTTTCCTTGACGAATGTTTTGAGTGGTCGCACCAGTAGTTTGTCACCGGTTTCGAAGCGCCATTGCCGCAAACCGCGGGTTCGTCCCTCTTGCGCATTGATGAGCCGTTTGTCCGGATCATTCAAATAGACACCGTTGTGAAACCAAAGCGCGCAGTGGTTTTTGAATCCCACCATGCCAACCAGATTCTTACCTTCAAGAGTGTAAGCAGGAGCGCCCCACTTCACAGTTTCTTCCAAACCCGATTCGAGTAACACTTTGCGCGCAGCTGTCATCACCTGTTGCCACTGTTCATGCTTCTTTATATAGGCGTCTACTTTCTTCTTGTCTGACTGTGTGGTCATTAGCTCACCTCGAATAGTGTGGATTAATCAGCGAATTGAGAACATGGTCTTCCCACTTCCCGTTAATCAATATGTATTCTTTGGCATAACCTTCGCGTTCGAAACCCAGCGACTTTAAAAGCGCTGCCGAACGGTCATTGCTTGGCATGTGATCAGCCATTATGCGATGCATTTTCAATTCTTTGAAGGCGTACTTTACCGCGTGACTTGTTATGACCTTCATATAGCCCTGGCCTTGATAGCGCTCGGCGATGGAATACCCCATGTGACATGCCTGGAACACCCCGCGGACAATATTGCTTAAAGAGCAACTTCCTATGACATGGGATTCAGCATCATCGGTGCCTATGAAGTGAACAGACACACCATTCTCGAACTCTATTTCCCGTTCCTCCAGTCTCCGGCGCCACGCGGATTCGGAGTGATGATCCCGCGGCACCAACGGGGTCCATGGTTTCAAGTGCCTTTCATTCACAGCGAAGTAATTTGCCATAATAGTTTCATGGCCTGGTTTCGCTCTAACTATCTTTAGCCCGTGTTTGCCCATAGCTACTCAGGAGGTTCCATCTAGGTGTTTTATCATCAGCAACGTTTGCTCTCCATGGACTGACAATGTCTGAAGTGGCTCCCAGCCGAGCTTGGTATAAAGACCACCAGTTAGGTTTTGAGTCTGCAGATAGAGATGAGGCAGTTTTCTTTCCGACGCCAGGTCCACAATGCATTGGGTTATCTGCGAACCCAGGTTATGCCCTCGCTGCTCTGCTGCAACGAAAACGCTCCCCAACCAATACAGTTTCTCTGGAAACAGGTCTTCCAGCTCATGCAGTTTAAGAGCAGCCACCGCCACTGGTTCATCGTCATTGACCGCCAGCATGTGAACCGGGAAGTCTTGTTGGGTCAGGGATTGCCTGAGTTGTTTTTCAAGACTTGGAAAATCTGATCCCATGCGATCATGCCAGACGCTGTGCCACCAACGGATAACCAGGGGCACGTATTCCGGCCTATGCGCAAGATTCTGAAACTCAAGAGACATGATGGGTATTACACTCGACGAGGACTGTCGAGTGTAATCCCAGAACCAAGGAAATAACAGCGGTGGTTAGTAGGTGAATGGCGTCAGAGAATTAACTGCACGCGTTCGACATCTTCCATCTGCCCATAACCGGAAGTAATTACCCGCTCACCTTCGCGCAGGCCTTCCTGTACTTCAACGAAGCGGTTGTTGCGACGCCCTACTCGGATGTCCCGTCGAATAGCAGTTTCACCTGATGCATCCAGCACGAAAACCCAGTTGCCGCCGGTGTCCTGGATAAAACCACCAACCGGGAGCAACAAGGACTCGACAGGATTGCCTAAGGTCAGCTCCATCTGCAAAGTCTGACCACGGCGAACATTGGTAGGGGTTGCTCCTTCAAAGATCATATCCACTTCAAAAGTGCCCGCTGTAATCTCCGGGTACACCTTGTCTACCCGGGCATGGTACTCCTGTCCAGCGAGAGTGAACGTGGCTGACTGCAACGGGGCAACTCTTGATACATAGAACTCATCGATCTGCGCCACGATTTTGTATTGATCCACCACATCGATCTGTCCGAGTCGCTGTCCGGTCTGTTTACTTTCACCAATCTCTACTGGAAAGGATGTGAGCTGCCCCGAAATTGGTGCTTTCACAAGAAGACTTTCAAAACTGGCTTGAGAAATTTCCAAATTCTCGGAAAGCATATCGATCTGATTGGCAATTTGTTCAAGTCTTGCTTCCCGCTCTCGGTCTTCAACAATCTGGCGAGCTTTCAGATTACTTAGCACTTTTGTCTGATAATCCAACTCATCTACTATGGCCTCATACTCTTCTTCCGAGATCAGGCTGTCTCCAACTAACTGCTCAAAACGACCCTTCTGTCTTTCAAGGGTAACGATTCTGAACTCTGTATCTATTATCTGGCGTTCTGTCGCCAACCTCTGATATTCGAAGTTATTCGTAATGTTAGTTAGATTGTTGAGCTGCTCTGTTGTTTGTGCATCAGCTTGAGCCGCATTAAGTCGTGTGGCTGTATTGGACAGTTGTACCAGCGGCTGACCAAAATCAACGAACGCTCCTTCTTCCACAAAAACCTCGTCAACTGAACCACCAATAACCGCATCGAGAAATACACTCTCAAATGGTTGGATGGTGCCACGAATAGGGATGAGATCTTCGAAAGCGCCTTGTTGAACGGTCGATACAATTAACTGGTCGGCAGACACACGATAAGTACGAATTGACGCATCGGAGAGGAGTTGAAAAGCACCATAGGCTATGGCCCCCACACCCACCAACAGCGCACCTACCTGCCAGAGGGGCCGCTTCTTCTTTTCCAGGACTTTATCCATTGCCATATTTAAATTATAACTCCACTGTCTCTTAGAATGTATCTACTCTGTCTTTAACGCGACAACTGGATTCACCGATGCGACGTTATAGGTTTTTTGGAAGGTTGTGATCATTGCCAAAACAAAAGTCGCCAGGCCTGCCAGTAAGAAAATCATCAGATTGACCTCGGTCCTATAGGCGAAGTTCGAGAGCCATTGCTGCATAGACCACCAGGCAAGAGGCCAGGCAATTACATTGGCGACGACAACCAATTTGGAGAAGTCCCAGGCCAGCATACCCGCGATACTGCGAACGGTGGCACCCAACACTTTACGAATACTGATCTCTTTAGTTCTTCTCTCAGCAATAAAAGACGCAAGCGAATACAGGCCCAGACAGGCTATTGCAACTGCCACCGCCGAGAGAGAGACGAACAACCCAAACGTTCTATTCTCTCCCGCGTAGAATGCTCTGTAGCTCTCTGATAAAAAGGCTCGTTGAATCGGATACTCGGGGATTTGCTGCCGCCAAATGCGATCCACTTGCTCTAAAACATTAACCTGGTCTTCACCGCTGATTTTTACCATCATCACATTCATCCCATTCGCTTCAAGAGTGAATGACAATGGCGCCATATCGGTTCGAACAGATTCGAAATGTGCATCTGCCACAATACCAACTACTGTGGCTTCGTTGCGAAGTTCGGTTCCGTTAAACTCAAACTCGGTAATGAATCGATCACCGATTGCGCCTGCTGGCGAAGCCCAGCCACCTAATCGAAACGCAGTCTCATTGAGTACGATTCCACCTGAATTAGATGTTACTGTCTGAGACCAAGGAATAGTCCGATCACTTGGGAAATCGTCACTTAGAGGGCGCCCTGCAATGAACTCCATGCCTAGTGTCTCAAAGTAGTCATCATCAACTCTGATCCATCTGGTTGGTATTGCATTACTTGGATCTCCACCCTCGACTACCCATCCTCTCCCATCCGACAAATCTCGAGTAGGAATAACAGATCCTGCTGAAACAGCTTCAACGCCGGAGAGTTGCAATAACTGATCACGCAGGACTGGGTATGCAGAGCGCGATTCGGTGTTTGGGAGTTCGACTGTGATTATGTTGTCGGGGTCGAATCCTAAGGACTTGTTCATGGCGTATTCAATTTGTGTATTGACTATTCCAGCAGCGACAATAAGCCCGATAGAAATACTGAATTGAGCCACAATCAACCCTGATCGAAAGCGACCTACGGCACTATTGTTAACAACGTCTCCACGCAATACATTGGATGGAGAAAGGCGGGCCGCAGTAATCGACGGATATGCTCCTGCAACCAGTCCAACAGCAAGCGCTGTTACCAGTAATACCGAAACATTGAATGGCGTGAAGAAAGACTCTGCCTCCCCAGTACTGGCAACCATGGTGTTGAAAAGTGGCATAAATAGCTCACACAGAATCAATGAGATCAGAAATGCCGCCAATGCAATAAACAAGGTCTCCATTTGAAATTGCGTGACAAGTTGCGCCCTGGAGGAACCAGCAATTCGTTTCACACCAATTTCTCTGGACCGTCGCGAAAGCTGAACAGCTTGCAAGTTCATAAAGTTAAAAGCCGCAATAACCAGTGTAAGTACTGCAACTCCACTAAATATGAAGATGTCAGAGCGCTGTCTTTGCCCTTTTATTAGTCCGGTTATGTCGTCTCGAGTCGACATTTCATTCTGCAAGTCCGTATTGAAATGAATATCAAGCATTGGCTGCAGAACGATACGAGCGGTAGATCCAGGCGCTATGTTTTCCGAGTAGAACGCTTCTGCATTTCGCTCCACTTGCATTGGATCTGCA
>JAKSCP010000115.1 GCA_022360535.1 Pseudomonadales bacterium
CCTGCGCGATCACGCAGTTGGGTCTTGTATTCGATCAATCCGGCAAAGGGTGCCACCTGCTCGTAGGTTACCAGTGGCATGGGGCCGGCACCGCCATCGCGGTGACAATTCTGACAGCTGCGCTGCAGAATGGGTTCAATATCTTTGTGGAAAGTCACTTCTTCCGACTGTGCCAGGACTGTGCCTGAAACGGCGAAAGAAAGCGCAAGGGCTGCTCCGTTTAGCAGGGTTTTAACGGGCGACAAAGTGCGCATGTTTCGGTACTCCTCAAGGCTTATGGGAAAGTGATAAACGAACTATCACGTTAATCGGCAACCTTAGCATTTCCGGCAGGGGATTTGAACGGCTGGGCAGGATAATCACCATGGAAAATCAACGGTTTAGCGAGAAATTGCCAGGATCACTGACGGATTTTGGTTACTGTTTTTTGGAAAAGTGATGAATTTCGAAAACTGTCACTTTTCTGGTTGAATTTTGTCCGGAATCGACGGGTCTACGCCCTTCAGGAGTTGCCAGAGATTGCTGCTGGCCAGCAGGGCCGCAAACACCACGATGCTGGCGAAAAGGAACCATTGCATGGCGTAGAACAGGTGCTGATTGACGTCAATTTGTGCCGCCGGCCAATGGCGCACCAGCACCCCCGGTTGCTCTTCGGTTAGCCGGACTTCGAAGGGAAAGACCGGTTCCCCCAGAATGTCAGCGATCACATCCAACTCCAGACTGCGCATCTGTAGCGGCCACTGACTGGCGTCGATCTCGCTGGCAATCACCCGCGCGTTTTCCTGTGGTACATGGATCTGTGCATTCACCGTTACCGGCCCCGAATAGGGTCGAGTGTTTGGTGGTGTGTTCGGCGGCAGAATGCCCGAGGTCCAGCCGCGATGCACCAGCACCAGTTCGTTGGTGCTACGCAGACGAAATGGAGTCACTACCCCATAACCAATCTGACTGTCGAAAAACTCAGCCATGATCAGAATCGTGCGTTCGTTCAGGTATTCCCCTTGCAGAGCAACATGGCGATTGGGCAGCTCTGGGTTCGCCCGGTGCAAATGACCCTGGGGTATATCCTCTATGGGTTCGGCATTGGCTTGCTGTTCCAGCGATAATTCCTGCGCTGCCTGTACTTTTTCGGCGGCCCGATCCAATTGCCACAAACCCAGGCGCCCCAAAGCCAGAGTAGACATGATGACACAGGCTGCGATGAGCCAGTTCCACCGAATTGTGAAGCTGCCAAAGGAATATTGGGTCTGCAGTTGCATGGTGAGTGGGCTACTGGAGTGAATTACGAAGAGTAATTATACGATTAAATTTGCTTGCTGCGGATGTTCAGTTGGGTACACAGCTTACGCGTTAAAGGGCTGGCCTGGATCAACACCAGAAACACCAGTGGTAGGGCGGGCGAAAGTAGGTGATCAGGCGTCCGCCAATGATGACGCCGCACCAGCAACACAGTGACACCAGAGCAACGGTTTTGGCGGACAAGGTGACACTTACATCTGCCTGGGTGGTTTGTACTTGTCGATTAGCGAAACTATAGAACAACAACATATTGATGCCAGCGATCGCCATCAGCAGCATCTTGGTTTGAAAGGCGGGGTTATAGAGATACTGATCTGGAGCCGAGCTGAGAAACATCGTGCCAGTTATCACATTTAAAGAGTAACCGAGCACGCCGAAAGGTACCAGCCGATGCAGATACTGGTAGCTTATGCCTTGACCAAGACCTAACAGACGTAAATCGAACAATCCCACGGTTCCGATTAACAGACTCAGACCGAGAAAATGAATCGATTCTGCAATCGGCCAACCCCAGGGCGAGTGCATGAAGGCGAAGATGCCAGTAGAGCGGCTGAAACTGAGTAAGATTTCTTCCATGCTCAGAAAAACCGCGAAGCCAGCAATACACTATTGGTGTAAGCGAGAAATCGACCGGCGCCAATGGTAATAACCCAACAGGCCAGCATGCTTGCGCCCCAACGCAGTGGTTGCTCCGGTTCTTTGTCGTCTAGAAATTTTTTGTGCAACCGCCAGGTAAAGACCAGGCCAATCGAGAGGGCGGCAAGTTTCAAGTAGAACACGGGATTGGTTAGCGCTTTCGCTGGGTAAGCTAACAAAAGTGCCAGTCCCGACAGGCCGATTAAGCCTACCGCCCACCAGTGAAACGGCAGAAACTTACGAAATCCGGGCAAGGACAGCTTCGGAGTAACGCCCAACAGACGTAACGCCATGGCAAGGTTGATGCCCACGACGAAGGCCATGGCCAGCGAATGTAAGGTGAGGGAACTGAAGAAAGCGAAACCGGATTCTCTAAACCAGATGCTGAGCGCAGTCTCTTCCAGTCGGGCCAGGGCTTGCAGTTGAATCTCCTTGGCAGGAGCCAGTTAACGGTGCTTGTGGCTGTGCTTAGCGCCAAATACCTGTGTTAGTATTTTCTCATCGCCATCGAATAACAATAATGGAGAAACCCATGGCAGTACAGCGCACCCAATCTCCGGCAGCGATTGCTCTTACCCGATTTTTTCTCCTGTTTAGCTTGCTTGTCCATGTGGCAAGCTATGGCGCGGAAGCCACCGACATACCCCGCACCGCAGACGGCCGGCCAGATTTCAATGGTATCTGGCAGGCCATAAACACCGCCAATTACGATATTGAGCCCCACGCGGCGGATTTCGGCCCACTGGTTGAAAACGGGGCTATCGGAGCCATTCCTGCAGGGCTGGGAATTGTGGAAGGAGGGGAGATACCTTATACCGCAGAGGCCCGCGCCCAGCAGCAAGCCAACAAGGCAGACTGGTTAGCAAACGACCCGCTGGTAAAGTGCTATATGCCGGGCATTCCCCGAGCCAATTACCTGCCGTTTCCATTCCAGATTGTGCAGTCCCCTGACCACATCATCGTAGCCTATGAATTTGCCAGTGCCAGCCGCATTGTCTATGTGGACCAGCCCGACTTCGAGGCGCCGATTCTGTCCTGGATGGGACATAACCTGGCACACTTCGAGGGCGATACTTTGGTCATCGAGGTCACCGACCAGGTGCCGGAAACCTGGTTCGATCACGCTGGTAATCACCATACCGATGCTCTGCGGGTAACCGAGCGTTATACCCACATGAGTCGCGATGTGGTGATGTACGAAGCCACGCTTGAAGACCCCAATATTTATACCCGGCCCTGGACGATTAAATTTCCGCTGTACCGACGTCTGGACGAAAACATGCAGTTACTGGAGTTCAAGTGCGTGGAATTTACCGAAGAGTTGCTGTACGGTCACCTTCGTAAGCAAGAATAGTCACAGAATCAGTGGCTTAGCAGCAAAACCTAAACTTGAGTCCAATACCTCAAAAAAGTAAGATGTGACCCATAAACCCGCCACCGAGCGGGTTTATCGTCTGGGCTGGAGACGTTGTGTCATTAACACTGCCAACGACTGCAATCCAATTGACCAGAGCGAAGGGCTTTAGCATGGACATTCTCAGCGATCTCACCACCATCACCTGGGTGCTGATTGGGCTAATGGCCATGCTCATCCTGTATTTTCATGGTCCGAGCTATTCCCTGCAGACAGTCAAAAATGCCCCCTCCATTCTCACCAGCTTCGGAATTTTCGGTACGTTTCTGGGAATCGCCTTTGGCTTGATGCGGTTTGACAGCGGCAACATCGAAGCCAGTGTGCCCATAATGATCGATGGTTTGGGGGTAGCGGTCTGGTCTTCCGTAGTGGGGATACTTGGCGCAATCAGTATCCGCCTGCGCTTCGCCATTACTTCCATAAGCAGAGCTAAAACAGACGAAGCGAAACAGGTAACGGTTGCAGATCTCAATGCGGCAATCACTGCACTTAACGAGAATCTGAAAGAGCTGCGCGCTGAAAACAAGGCAGACAATGCCAGCATCCTCGAAGCCAATCGCAGTTTTCAGCGCAAGATGGTTGATGTAAACACGGCAGCGCTCTCTGAAGCTATTTCTGGCTTACTGACTGAATTCAATTCCAGGATTCAGGTGCAGTATGGTGAGAACTTTCACAAGTTCAATGAATCCCTGGGTCATCTTTTAACCTGGCAGGAAAATTATTCTGAACAACTGGCGTCCATGCTGAAGGCACAGGAATCCAGCAAGGATGTCATGCTGCACGCCAGCCACTCCTATGAGCAGATGATTGCCCATTCACAGGAATTCAATCGGGTGGCTGCTTCCCTGGGCGAACTGCTGCGAGGTCTGGAACAGCAGACGACCAATTTGGAAGGTTATCTCTCGGGGCTGTCTGGCCTGGTAGGCCAGGCATCAGAGGGTTTGCCCGCGCTCAGTGAGTACGTATCAGAACTCACGGTGAAGCTCAGCAGCAGTATCGAGGAAAACAACCGCAGCCTGACCCAGGTACTCACCCAGGCTGCCAACGACATCAACCTCACGGTGGAGCAGGTCAATCAAGGCCTGGCTGTGTCGGTTAACGAAGCCCACAGTGGTTTGGCCCAGCATGTGGAGGCGATGACCAATAAGACAAATGCCCATATGCAGATGTTGGATGAGTCCATGGAAAAAGAACTCACCCATGCGTTACAGACTTTCGGTTACCAGCTCACCGCCTTGTCGGAGAAATTCGTTAACGACTACATGCCACTTACCGACCGGCTGCGGGAGATTCTCACACTAGCCGAGCAACAACTCTCCAAGCAATCATGATTCTCGAGTCAGAACTGGAACAGGAAAACGAAGAGCATTGGATCGCTGTCAGCGATTTGATGAGTGGTTTGATGATTCTGTTTCTGCTCATATCGGTGATGTATCTGGTGATCATCGAACAGAAGAATCAGGAGATCGAGCGGGTGGTAGTGTTGTATGAAGATCTGCGCGAGGAGTTGTACGCGGATCTGATGGCAGAATTCGAACAGGACCTGCCGCGGTGGGGAGCACAGCTGGATGAAGATCTGAGATTGAGGTTCACCAATACTGATCTTCTCTTCGAGTTAGGCGAGTCGACTTTGCAGCCGGATTTCGCTGCCATCCTCGCAGACTTCTTTCCCCGCTATTTAGCCATACTGACTTCTGCGCAATACCGTGAAGAGATCCAGGAAGTGCGCATAGAAGGGCATACATCCAGCGCCTGGTCTCGGGCCGAAGATAGCGACGATGCCTATATGCTCAACATGGCTCTATCACAGGAACGCACCCGCTCGACCTTAGGCTACATCCTTAATCTGGCTGCGGTCGCGTATGAAAAAGACTGGTTGCGTGAACGGCTGACGGCTAACGGCTTATCTTCCTCTCAGCTGATTACTGCCCAGGACGGCAGTGAGGATGCGGATCGCTCACGGCGGGTAGAATTCGTGGTGGTAACCGATGCTGAAACTCGCCTTTCCACAATTCTGGAAGAGATTCGGTAGCGTAGTGGAGCTAGAAGACTTCACCGAATTCGCAGCTTTCAATAAGCTGCGAGAGAAAATGGGCACAGATCGGCTCGGTTACTTTGAGTTATTCGATCCAGCTATTCACCTCACCGGCGAGGAGCGTTCACGGCTGGAAAACAATGGCCTGCTGCTGCCGCTGGAAGATATCAAGGTATTACCGGATCGCACACTCGCCATAAAAAACAGTCGGGTATTGATCTATATCCCCAGTGAAAACTGGTTTCGCAACAAGAGGGAATATCCCACCTACCATCTAGCACGCTGTTCCGAGCTAGACGAAATCAACACCGAGCACCCAAGCCAGGAATTTATGGTAACAACCAAAATTGCTGAGGATTACGACCTGATGAAACTTCGCCATGAAGGGGATGTGAGCGTGGTGTCCCACGGTTTCGTCGTATGTAAACATTGTCTCCATACACTTCGCTATAAAAACTATGACGAGTTTCGCAACCGCAAGCGAGGTTATAGCCAGAAGGTGTTGAGCGAGTTTAATCTGAAAGAATTTTTTAGGCTTTATCAGCAGTACCCCTTAAGCTTTCGAGCTAATCGAGATTCTATTTAAATCATGAGTGGATTCGGGCAATTCGATGCGGGATACAACCGCCACGAAGATCGCATTTTATTGCGTATCACTAATGTTAACGGGGATGAGTTCAGGCTGTGGCTGACTCGGCGCCTGTGTGGTTCACTGCTAACCGACTTCAAGACCAAAACCAGTGCTTACCGCATCTCTATGCCTGACGCTATTACAGAATCTGCGACCACTGGATCTAACCACGACACTGTGCTCCGCGCCCAGCTGGAACAGCAGGCTGTGGTTGCTCAACAGGACTTCGGTTCCAAGTTCAAGCCAGGTGAAAACTTCCCACTTGGTGAACAGGGGCTGGTGGTAGAGAAAGTCAATTTGCAACCCAATGGCAAAGCGGAAGGTGTCCACGCCCTGAGTTTCCAGGATGCCAAAGGTAAGGGGATTACACTTGGAGTGACTGTAGAAATTTTCAACTCGATTTTCGAGGTCGTGGAGCGAGTTGTGCAGCAAACCCAGTGGAACCTCCCCGTAACGTCCAGTGATGTTCGACAGAGTAAGTTGCTGCAGTGAACAAGCTCAGTCTGCTGTTGGTGTTCCCTGGTGGAAGCGAATTTGCCACATCTCACCTTTTCGTTGCCAAAGAGACGTGCGCAAGGTAAAGCGATGTGCATGCTCTGTAGCATGGTTCGAAGTATAGCTAAGTAGTACCAGGTCTTCGTTTAACGGGTTTAATTCAGGTTCGTTGACGGCAATTGGTGGCAGTTCACCTTCGTTTTCAAATTCAGCCATAATTTCCTGCCGTGAATAGCGAACGCCGCTACGACCGATTTCATAGAAGTCTGGATGCAACAGTTGCTCCATACGCTCACGATTGCGGCGAGTGCTGGTTAAGTGCATCTCCTGTTCGAGAGCGAGAATTTCTTCGAGAGTTGTCGTCATCAGCGCCTAGCCATTGGGATGTTGTGTGAAAGACACCACGCTGCCATCTGGATCTTTGCACCAGGCGATTTTTGCGCCATCTGGCGTAGTCCATATCCCTTTGCCATCTTGTTGGATAAATTCATAGCGCTCGAAGGTGACGCCTTTCTCCAGCAGTGTCGCGACAGTAGATTCCATGTCGTCGATGATGAAGCCCAGACTGGTATAAGGTGGAGCAACGACTTTCTCAACTTTTTGAATTCGTAGCATGACACCATCCACGTCGAAAACCAGCGCGAAAGGTGAGTCCTCCACAAAACGTAAGCCGAGTTTTTCTTCATAGAATTCACGACTGGCTTCCGTGTTGGCCGTCGCGGCGAGTTGCATAGCTTGCATGGTCTAACTCCTTCCCAGTGAAGCTGGGAACTTGCAGCGCTTAAGAGTCTCGCTCTTCCAGTGCTGGTTCGCTGACTCCGGCGATACCGGCCAGAGTGAGAATATTGAGTAAGACAGACTGCGGACCCAAATGAGAATCGGTAGGAATAAACCACTCACCGGGAGAGTGGGCACCACCACCATCACCGCCGCCAGCAATAGTGATGGCCGGGATGTCCATGGACATCGGTACGTTTGAGTCTGTGCTGGATATTCCCGGACCCTGAATCGCAATGTCCAGGTGGTCGAAGGCTAATGCGGCGACTTGCACGATCGGGCTCGACAATGGTGTTCTTCCCACTGGTCGATCTCCAATCAGCACGAATTCCACGCTGATAAGGTCGCTGCGCCAGCGGGAATTTTCCTCGGCTACCGCTGCCAGTGCTGCTTGTTTTGCGTCTCGTTCCAGTAATGCCAGTGACCCGCTGTCATTTGAGCGCATATCGATGGCAAATGTGGCGTCAGCGGCAATGGAATTGACCGAGGTGCCGCCGGTTACCGTACCTACTGTGAATGTGGTTTTCGGGAATTGGGGTGTCTGTAATTCGGAAATCTTCGCAATGGCTCTGCCCATAGCATGAATTGCACTGGGTAGGCCAAAAGCTCCAAACGAGTGGCCACCAGGACCAGTGAAACGAAATTCGAAGCGACGGCTGCCAGTGCCGCCGGTAGTAATTCGTTGCTGTCTAACACCATCAACCGAGATGAACCCATCAATTTCTGGATGATCCCTGAACAGGGCTTTCACTCCTCTTAAGTCGCCGCGGCCTTCTTCACCAACATTGCCGGAAAACATGATATCCGCCGTGGTTTCGATGCCGCTTTGGTTAAGAGCATCGATAACCGACAGCAGAGCGGCCAATCCCCGCGTGTCATCGCCAATGCCCGGTGCGTAGTAGCGTCCGTCTTCGAAGCGAACCGTTGTATCGATGTCGGGGGGAAACACAGTATCCAGGTGAGCAGCAATCAGCAGCGTGGGACCATTGCCGGTGCCTTCTCGAATGGCAACCACGTTTCCTTCTTCATCAATGTATGAATTCATGAGTCCGCGTGCGCGCAGTTGTTCCAGGTAATAAGTCGCACGCTGTTCTTCCTGGAAAGGGGGTGCAGGAATCTCCGTTATGCGGAGTTGCTCTTGTATATATTCCGGTTCCTGCGCCTCTATCAATTCCAAAGCCTGTTGTACTCGATCATCCGCTACTACTGAGGCAAATTTCCCTGCCACGTCGTCTGTTACTTCAATAAAGGACTGGGCAGTCTGCGCCAGCAGCGAACCGTTGAAGCAACAAAAAGCGATAATTAGGGTTAGTCGAAACATATTCGGTATGCCTGCTTAAATTAGACTCATACGCCAACCGCGGCCGCCACTGCGTAGCTTGCGCCGCTCACGCATGCGGGCATGGAGTAGCGCCCGTTTTTCGGCAATCCAGTCTTCGCGACCCACTTGTGTATCAAGACCGTGATTACGACGTCGATTTTCCTCGCCAATGCGAAATTGGCAAAACTCCTGATACATGCGTATTTCGGTAGCCAGTTCTTGAATAACGATCTCGGCGTACATGGCGTCATCGAGAAAACCGATGCCGGGAATATGATCAGGGATGATATCTTCCGGGTCCACAAAATAGTAAAGCGCACAGCGAATACTATTACACTCCTCATCGGAGAGTTTCCACTCATCATCACGGATCATGTTGATCAGGATCTGCAACTTTAGCAGTCGATCTGAAATGAACTGCGGAAGATCGATTTCCCTGGCTTTCTCAATAAGTGCGAAGGCGGTTTCTTCGACTTGGGCTGCCGTTTCAGCATCATTGATTGCGAGCTTACCCTTATCGATACTGTCCTGAAAGCGATCCAGATCATCGTCACTGAGAGTGATGGTGATATCAACTGGCATGTTATGGGTCTCTATTCTTTTTATTAATTTATTAGGACGGGTTGGGATGCTGGTTGCGCTTTTTACTTATGCGCCTTGTCACTCACTTTCATCGGATTAAGAGTTGCTGGCCAAGTGCTGCTCGATCGCATTTGCAGCCTCTTCTGCACTCAACCTGGTAGTATCAATTTGCAGATGTGCGTCTGGCAGAGCCGAAAAATCCAGTTGCCCCGCCTTCCGTAGTTGTTTATACAATTCCACGTCGCGAAGTTTGCCAAACTGCTCTCGCGTTGAGTTGGGCAGACGCCGTTCTACTTCCTCATCAGGACAGACAAGTTCGATATACTGCACGGCTCCGTCATAATCTTCAATAATCTGCTGCAACCGAGGCAATAAGTCTTCCTGTACCGTTTTTTCCGGGTGGAAGGTGAAGATAAATGATTGCTGCGCCTGGGCTGCAGCGGCAAAGCTCTGCAGCCAAATATTCGCCCGCAGGTTGATGAAGTCGTCAGTTCCAAACTCAAACAGGGTGCTCACCAGATCTACGGTGAGGTGGTTATGGAACAGCGGTAATCCCAACTTTGAGCTTAAAAGCTCACCGATAGTGTGTTTGCCTGATGCGGCTGGTCCGTAGATGAATACAACTAACATAGGTCGATTTTAAGCGAGATAGGAGCTGAACGAAATTCCTGTTGTCTTCGGGAATCCCGCAGGCATCGCGAAACTGGGTAGGGGGATGTGTTCTTGATTACTGGCAGGACGCCGTGCGCACTGGATTGCAGCGGGCAATGACATTACCGGGGAGTTGTACTTGGTAAGGGCTGAAATCTGCGCGCGGTAGATAATAATCAGTAGAGATATACTGGGCGCCGGTAGCGAAAGCAGCTTCACGGCGGCTCGGATCATTCTCCCTGGCCTCGATGGTGTTCGCGTCGGCTCGGGTGCGCACAATAAAACCTGCTTTTACTGCTTTCTGAATGCGTTCGAAGGAACCAACCGGATCGTTGATTGTGAAATAGGCCGCATGGTCTGCTTCTTCGTTAACCGAATTGACGAAAATTGGCAGACCTTGCAATGATTTTTTGCCACGCATGTACATCTGCACCTTTTCGGGGCGTTCATCCATAGCGAAGAATACTCTGCCTCTTGCAGCATCCAGTGCAGGCCAACCCCCATTCAACACACCCTCACGTAAGCTTGGGTAATCACCGCGCACTTCATCGGGAGTGATGAGGTCGCTGGGGTTGAACACAGAGAGAATCTCAGCGTCCAAATTTTCGTAGGCCGTTACCGTAAAATCCAATGCCGGAGTTACGCCGGGGTAGGCCGAACCTCCCTCTTTTGCATTGAACATAATCAGGATAGGTACGTGCTGCGGATTCGCTTTTGACCACTCGCGAATTTCCTCCAGGCAGGCTATCCAGGTCATGCAGTTGGATCGCACATCAATATCCTGTGAGTGCAACACCTTGAAACCAGGAGCAGACAATTCGGACGCATCAAATGCAGACGTTCCTGGCTTACCCGCTGTCTGTTGCGGGAGTAAAGGTCGAGAGAAACGACCACCTTCAGGGTCGTAGAAAATATCGAGTTCGATTTGCCGCATACCCATGTCGAGTTGCTGAGTGAGCGGCAAATGGCTGTAGTCCAGTGTGAGCGCCGATCTTTCGTTATACCCGTGGATTAGTTCCAGTTCGGCAGGTGGAATCGCTAATTTGTAACTGTTGTGGGAGCCGATGGTCTGCAAGTCATTCATCTGCAAATGGCTGGCATCAATGGCGCATTGTCCTTCCAAAGCCACTGGGTCACTGCAGGACTGAGCTGCCACGTTGGTCAGCAAGGCGGCTCCAGCCGTTATGCTTAGTAACAGAAGTCTGGTGAGTAAAGAGTTGAATGTAGTCATGACAATCCTCCCCCAGGGGCTCACAGTCTAGATCGGGAAAATGACGATATTGCGACAACTTGATGCAGGCGTCAGTTTTCCCGGCTTTGGCGAAACGGTGCTATGCCTCGGTCTATGATCGACGCCAGGGTCGAAAGGATCAGTCCGTAGGCGAGAAATTCTGTTATCACATAGAGTAAGTAAGCGATCGCGTTGTTTGAGGCTAATCGGGCCAGGCAAATACCAAACAGTGGAAAGAAGTACAAAACTCCGTTCCAACGTCCAAGAAAACTCATGCGTAATTCTTTCTGCCGAAACCACAGGTAGGAGTCCAGGACGTATTGGCTGAAGGCAACGACGATTGCGATTGGCAATACCCAGGGCAGCAAACCAGCCCAGGCTGCACCGGCTAAACCGCTGGTGACGAATAAGAAATCGGTCCCATGATCAAACAGCATGCCTTTTGGCGATGCCGAGCCTGTCGCACGTGCCACGATACCATCGAAATAATCAGTGATAACGGCGACTATTAATAGAAGCAGCAAGACCGAGGCGGACAGTAATTCCTCGACCGCGAGAGACCAGGCCACTGGCACAACCAGTAACAGCCTGATCGCGGTTAGCAGATTAGCCATCTAGCCGAATAGTTCTCGTTGTGCGCGGCGCCAGAACACCAGACCAATGATGGCATTAAAGAGAATGAAGAAGTTATGCTGCACAAAGCCAAAAGCAGCCATCTGCCCTTCGTTTTCAGGAAACAGGATTACCCAGAATGTAATTGCTGCCGCACGCATTGGCGTTGGCACTGCTGCTGCAAAAAATATCACTGGGAGATAGGGCAGCAGAGTTAAGAACGACGCTTCCACTCCGAAGAAATTCAAAGCTGTGGTGTAGACGACCACAGCGGCCAGCAGGGCAGGTGAACGCAACACGAAAAACATAAAGTAGTGCCAGACCTTTGCGCGTCTGAACGCATGCAGTATTCGACGCTCTCTAAACTGATTGTTGGGTAAGATCTTGCCAGTAAAGTAAAGCAGCCAGACAATCAAAAAGATGGCGGCGCCACCACTGATGACTGGCATTAGTTGAAACACTTCCGGCAGATCACCTCCGCCAAAAGCAAAGCCGATTGAGGCCCAGATCAGCAGGTAGAAGATTTCGCAGAACATAATGAACAGCATCACCGAACCTACTTCCCAGCCAGGAATCTGGTC
>JAKSCP010000347.1 GCA_022360535.1 Pseudomonadales bacterium
ATTTACTGGATCAGGTAATGCAGATGGAAGATGCGCAAATGATACGCAGTGCCGTCGATCTGACTTTGTACAACGCTGGTGTCGATCGCTTGTTGCGTTCATCCAGAACCAACTAGCGCTTAACCACTATTCCACTTTGATGATCTCAACCGGGTCATCTGAATGAAATTGTTCCGCCTTGATGGTGTATAGCACGTGTTCGCATAGAGGATTGTCTGTGGCTACTCTGGGGTGCATGAAATTTTGGCCTGTGTTGCTCATGCCAAGACGTTCCATGACAGCACGTGACCGAAGGTTTCCCACTGTGGTGAAGGCAATTACTTCGGAGAGATTAAGCATCTCAAAGGCAAATACCAACGCTGCTCTGGCCGCCTCGCTGGCATAGCCTGACCCCCAACTTGCCCGACGCAATCGCCAGCCGATTTCCACGGCGTCCCCAAGCGGTGTTTCGTCAGTGTCATTGAGCCCAACGAAACCTAAAAAGGTTTTGTCTGAAATACTTTCAACTGCCCACATTCCCCAACCCTTGGCTTCTATTTTCTCGACGATGCGATCAGCGAGTGCATCACTCTCTTCGCGAACAAGCGGCGCAGGGAAAAATTCCATTACTGCGGGATCTGAATTGAGCTCTGCAAAGATTGGGTAGTCATCGCTGCGCCATTGCCGTAACAGCAGACGTGACGTTTTTAATTGGAACACAAAGTTAATCCATAACCAGGCAGCGGCGATTTCTTGAAAACGCCGCTGCCTTGCCCGATACGATAGTGTTAATCGTGGGTTAGGGGTTTGTCAGTGAACAAGAAGTCTTTTAGCTCTTTGTCCATGGTTGGATCTCGGCGCCGAATCCATTCCAGCACCATCGCGGCATGTTCTTTCTCTTCGTCACGATTGTGCTCGAGGCTGGCTTTTAGTTCGCTGTCTTTACAGGCATCGACTCGTTGGTTGTACCAGTCGACAGCTTCCAGTTCTTCCATGAGCGACGTGATCGCACGGTGCATATCCCGTGTCTCGTCCGTGAGTTCTTCTATTGGCTCGTGATATCCCTCATTTGACATGTTCTACTCCGATGTAGTGCAGCGATAGGACAGACTATTCTAATCCATAAATTCTCTGGATAGCGCAAGAAAAGACTATGAGTCGTCGCTGTTCAGGGCAGGATAGCTGGAGAGTACCGAACGGAAAGCTTGTCGAAAGGCGGGTCTTGCTCGGTCTTCATGCATGTACTCACCGGGCGTCACCTGATGGATCCTGCTGATGGAACCTCCCCAAACTGCATTGCCCGTAGCCGTTTCTACAATGTTGATTTCAATTACCGCCACATAATTAAGCTCGGTGCTCATCGATTCAATGCGAACGAACGGGTCGATTCGCTCCTGATCCGATCGCAGGTTCACATGGTTGTATGCTAGCTCTACCCGCACGTCGTTGATCTGGTCATTACGAGTCAGTCCTTTCTCCTGAAAAGCAGCGTCGAACTCCGCTACCAGATAGTCGCGGAGAAAAATGGGGACATCTCGAGTGCTGAGGCCATAATCTGTGTACTCACTGTAGTTACCGGGGCAGCAGAGCGTAAGATTGGTCCCGATAGGACCAGAGGTTGTAGTGCAGGCGAACAAAACCGGACTCAGAATAATCAGAACGAAAACACGCGCGCGGAACATAGGCAGCCCTCCCAGCAAGCCAAAAACTTCATTACTTACTCCTATGATAGGCAACCACCTACAGACTGTATTGATCCAGCTTAAAGCTTTAGCGGGGAAGCTGATCGCGCATGGCATCAGCGAGTTGTTGATTGCCCAGCTGATCCAGTTTGGAGATCGTAGTCTCACGCTCCTCCAGCGGTCGGTGTTGACTGAGTTTGTACTTGCATTCAATTTTGTCGATTTCAATATCAATACCAATGATGGCATTGAGCATGCGGGCATCAAATTCCGGAGTCCAGGGCGACTCCATCGAAGTCTCGTGACGGCTACTTAACTGAGTAACTAGTTGATTAAGCCGATCAACATCATCAAAGTGAGTGGCGCGCCCATACACATGCACCGCCTGATAGTTCCAGGTAGGAACGCCAATCCCACCGATCCAGCCCGGACTCACGTAGCCGTGACTGCCGGCAAAAATTACCAGTACTTCCTGGCCATCCAGCTGCTGCCATTGCGGATTGGCTTTTGCGATATGAGCTTCCAGTCGGTTTGTTTCGGGACGGCTGAAGGGTATATGAGTAGCGAAGGATTTTTCGTCTACCTGAGATACCAGGATACCGAAGTCATTTGCTTCGATAAATCGATCGACTTCAGTCGCATCAGTGACTTCGAAATGTTTTGGAATATACATAGTTAAAACCTGTCAGGGCTTTTACATATAACAACTTACTGCCGGGTTAAATCAAAAAAATGATTCGAAGAAGGACTGCCATCGGCATCGAAGTTCTGCTCATTGAATCGCATGCGCCCACTGCCTTCAAAAATGACCCCGGTGGAACAACGTGTTCCATAGTCCCGTTGCGTGTTATGAATGAACGCCGACGAGAGTTCTCTTTCCAGCTCCAACGGCATGCCGGTATCTGGCAGCTCAGAATCCTGGGCTTGCGTGCGATCACTCATCATAGCCACCAATTCATCAGTGCGGAGTTCATTGATGTGTTGTAACAGGCTTCCCAATTTCTGCCGACCTTGTTGTACTTTGGGCCAATCGCTGTTCAGCAATGCATTGGAGAGGCCATAGATTCCCGGTTCCAGCTTACGCACCAGTGATTCAAAGTTGTTCACATAAACCATGGAGCTGCGATCAGCCACTAGCAAGTTGTAACCAGCATAATCGTCGAATGATTCACGTAAGTTCTCCCCATATTCCAGCGCACTCAATGACGATTGCAGAAAGTCCACGGGCAGCTCACCTCTGGAACGGGGTTTCTGTTCCGGTTGTGAGGGATCACGAATATTAGTGACTGCCGCAAATCTGCCTTCTCGATTGATACCCAACCAGGTTCCCCCGGCTTGTAAATCCTTGCCAGCTAGAATCTGCTGAGGGCCGTTCTGATCAGGCCAGAATTCCGCATGTTGTGTTGGGCGTGGGAAGAACTCGTCCCTATTGGCTGCCACAACCAGGGGATATTCTGCTACCGCCTGGTGGGCAAAGAGAATTAAACACATAAAAATAGAGCGTGAAACAAGCGGGTGAATAGTAGCGGTTATTACACTTCGATTGAAGCAAACTTGGTATACTAATGGTGCCTTCAGACAGTCCAGGTTCTCAGATTCTTAATGCTCACCTATCCGCAATTTGATCCAGTCGCAATCTCCCTGGGGCCCATCAGTATCCATTGGTATGGAATCATGTACATCATCGCCTTTGGCGGTGCCTGGGCTCTGGCAAGCTATCGAGTCAGTCGGGTAGAAGACCAGTGGACTGCAGAACAAATTTCCGACCTGGTGTTTTATGGCGCGCTCGGTGCGGTATTAGGTGGTCGACTCGGGTCGGTTCTGTTCTATAACTTTCCCCGTTTTATTGAAGACCCAATCTGGTTGTTCCGGGTGTGGGAAGGCGGCATGTCGTTTCATGGTGGATTTCTGGGCGTATTAATCGCCTTTTTCTTTTACTCTCGCAGCATCGGGAAAGATTACTGGAGCACTATCGATTTCATTGCCCCTTTCGTGCCGTTTGGACTTGGAGCTGGCCGGCTCGGCAACTTTATCGGAGGCGAACTCTGGGGCAAGCCCACTGATGTGCCATGGGGGATGGTTTTCCCTCACGTGGATCAGCTGGCCCGACACCCCTCACAGTTGTATGAATTTGCCCTGGAAGGTGTGGCATTAGGAATCATCGTGTGGTGGTTCTCTTCAAAACCACGTCCGCGTTTGGCTGTTTCCGGGGTATTCGCTCTTGGCTACGGCTGCTTTCGATTTTTCATCGAATTCTTCCGTGAACCGGATGGCCATATCGGCTATCTCGCTTTTGACTGGCTGACCATGGGCCAGGTGCTTTCAGCGCCACTCATCATTGTTGGGGTCGTGTTTTTACTGCTGGCCTATCAGCAACCAGGTTCGGTTGCCAACACAAGATAAAGATGGACTTTTGGCAAGGCATAAACTGAGGAAACCATGCATCAATACTTGGCTCTCTGCCAGCGCATCATTGATGAAGGCGTTTGGGTAGAGAACGAACGCACCGGCAAGAAATGTCTTACTGTGATTAACGCCGATCTCACCTACGACGTTGCCAATAATCAGTTCCCCATCATCACCACCCGCAAAAGTTATTGGAAGGCGGCTATTGCCGAGCTTTTAGGCTATCTGCGTGGCTATGACAACGCCGCCGATTTTCGGGAACTTGGCACCAAATCCTGGGATGCTAACGCCAACCAGAATGAGGCCTGGTTAAACAATCCTGTACGCAAGGGTGAGGATGACATGGGTCGGGTCTATGGCGTGCAAGGACGACGCTGGCAAAAACCCGATGGCAGTACACTCGATCAGTTAGGCAAGATCGTAAACAATTTGCAAAAAGGTCTCGATGATCGCGGTGAGATCATGACTTTTTATAATCCGGGAGAATTCGAGCTGGGATGTTTGCGGCCCTGCATGCATACCCATAACTTTTCCCTGCTGGGGGATACCCTCTACCTGACCAGTTACCAACGTTCCTGTGATGTTCCTCTGGGATTAAACTTCAATCAAATTCAGGTATTTACTTTACTGGCTCTGATGGCACAGATTACAGGCAAGAGTTCAGGCCTGGCTTACCATAAAGTAGTTAATGCGCACATCTATGAAGATCAACTCGAGTTAATGCGCGACGTGCAACTGAATCGAGACCCGTTCGATCCTCCTCAACTTCACATTAATCCAGATATCAAAACTCTCAAAGATCTGGAAACCTGGGTAACTCTTGACGATTTCGAAGTAGAGGGCTACCAGCATCATGAGCCAATAGCCTACCCATTTTCGGTTTAGCTGGGCTGCGGAAAGTAATCGATTATGAATCTATCTCTCATCTGTGCCATGGCGCAAAATCGGGTCATTGGGCGCAACAACAGTCTGCCCTGGCATTTGTCTGAAGATCTCAAGTACTTCAAACGAACCACCATGGGCCACAGTATCATCATGGGTCGAAAGACCTGGGAATCAATAGGTCGCCCGCTTCCAGGCCGTACCAACATCGTGATCACCACAGACCAAGATTACGAGGCCGAAGGCGCTAAAGTCGTACATTCATTGGAGCAAGCGATAAACACTGCAGAAAGTATCGCGTTTATAGATGGCACGGAGGAGGCTTTTGTTATTGGAGGCGCAGGTTTATATGCAGCAGCGCTTCCCAATGCGCAGCGATTTCATCTTACCCGTGTACATGCCGACGTGGAGGGTGATACCTACCTATCAGAGTTCGATGAGGGTGAATGGCAAGAAGTTCGCCGCGAAGAGTTTCAGCATGATGAGTCCAATCCTTATGACTACAGCATCTGTCTGCTCGAGCGCAAATAGCTAATCGAGTTTCTTCAGCAGGACCTTGGACTTTCTTTGCAAGTTATAGAGCTGCTGCCGTTGACTGGGTAGCGTGTCCACACTCACTTCCTTGTAACCATTTTCCAAAAAGAAGTGCGACGCTTCGGTAGTCAAGGTGAAAAGCGAGCTCATCGCTTTTGCCTGCGCGTGTTTTTCTAAACTCTCAAGCAGACGTTTACCCAGGCCATTGTTTTGATAGTTGGGATGTATGGCAATACAGGCAACTTCGCCAGCTTGTGCGCTCACTGGATACAGCGCAGCGCAGGCAATGATGGTCTCTTCCAGTTCCACTACGATGAAGTTTGCAATTTCGTTCTCCAGTAACTCCCTTGAACGAGCGACCAGGGTGCCAGCTTCTTCGAGCGGTTTAATCAGATTGAGGATTCCACCGACGTCTTCGATGGTGGCATCTCGCAATCGATCGCGGCTGTCTCGGCTTAGCAGGCTGCCATGGCCATCGCGCGTAAACAATTCCAGCAGCATGGCACCATTTTCTTTGTAGCTGATCAGGTGTGAACGATGCACCGCATTGGCATTGACCCGCAGAGCAGCACGTAGAGCACGGGATACACTGAGCGATTCATCATCGCCCCGTTGCTGCAACTCATCGGCATACTGCTTGCCATCATCTTCTGTTAAGGCCGGTACGAGTTCGTTGGTACTGGACATTACTCCGGGCGTCGGCACCAGCAATAGCAACTTTTCCGCATTCACAGCAACCGCAGTTTCTGTTACGACTTCTTCTGCAGACAGGTTAAAAATTTCCCCGGTTACGGAGTAACCCAGATTTGATAAGAGCACGATATTGCCCGCATCCAACTGCTGTTGAATGGCTGTGGCCTGCACTTTTCGAATCTTTCCGGTGAATTGATAGTCGACGCCGTCCAGCACACCCACCGGTTTGCCAGTGACGAAATTTCCCCGACAGACATTAATGTTTGAGCCATGCATGGGCGAATCTCTCAGCCCCATGGAAAACAAGGCCTCGATCTGGGCGCTCAACTTGCCAACAGTTGCAGTCACTGTTTCCAAACTTTTTGCTTCGGTGATGCGCAGATTATTGCTGTATTCGGAAGATATTCCTGCCTTATCAAGGGCCTCGGTAATTTGCGGGCGAGACCCATGTACTATGACCAGTCGCACTCCCAGGCTATGCAACAGACTCAGGTCAAAAATGATGTTTGGCAGATTGTCATGAGCCAGCGCCTCACCACTGAGAAAGACCACGAAAGTCTTTCCCCGGTGGGAGTTTATGTAGGCAGTGGAAGCTCTAAACCACTCGATGATTTCTTTGTCGTTTGCCATAACAATCTGTCGCTACGGCCGTCAGGCCTTCACACAATTTCGAATGATGAGTTGCTTGATGACATCGATAGCAGGTTGAATCATGTCCAGTGACAGATACTCATCGGGCTGATGCGCCTGCTCGATATGACCCGGGCCCATGATGATCGTATCCATGCCCAGTTCCTGCAGATAAGGCCCTTCCGTGCCGAACGCAACACTGATTCCGGTATGACCGGTTAGCTCTTCAGCAGCTTTTAGCAGCGCGCTGTTTTCATCAGCAAAAAAAGCGGGTACCCCGGTAAATTTTTTAACCAGTTCAAATTCTAACCCTAAGGGCTCGGCAATCTGCTTCACTCTCTGCTCGATATCGGCTCGCACGGTGTCCAGATTCATACCCGGCATCAGTCTTACATCGAACTGGAGTTCACAGTGTCCACAGATTCGATTGGGGTTGTCGCCACCATGGATACTTCCCAGGTTTAGCGTAGGATAGGGGATTTCAAACAATGGATTCTGGTACTGCTGTTTGATTTCCTCTCTGTAGACCATCAAATCAGAGATCACCTTGTGCATACCTTCGAGAGCATTGCGACCCAGGCTGGGATCAGAAGAGTGTCCGCTCTGTCCAAGTAGCCTGATGGCATCCATCAAGATACCCTTATGGGTACGCACTGGCTTGAGCCCGGTAGGTTCACCGATCAATGCGGTTCGCGCTCTTGGTCTTCCCATCTCTGCAATGGTTTTGGCGCCCTCCATTGAAGTCTCTTCATCGGCAGTAGCCAAGATAATCAACGGCTCTTTCAAGTCAACGTCGCCAAGTTCCCGAATCGCTTCCATGGCGATAGGAAAAAACCCTTTCATATCAGTAATGCCCAGGCCAAGAAGCTTGCCGTCCTGTTCGTTAACAGTAAAAGGATCGGCGGACCAGAGTTCATCATCGTAGGGCACTGTGTCGGTATGCCCGGCCAACACTAAACCACCGGGTCCACTTCCCAGCGTGGCAATCAGGTTGAATTTTCCAGGTGAAGCGCAGGGCACTATTTCGTTGCTGAATCCCAGGCTTTCGAAATATTCGGCGAGCTGATCGATAATAGGGCGATTGCTCATATCTAACTCGGCGTTAGTCGAGCTTACGCTGGGGATATTGATAACCCTGTCCAATCGATCTCGAAGTGGTGGCAACAATGCTGACATTTCAATCTGTTGTGGTGAGTAAAATTCTTAACTGATTAATTTGATAAACCACACTCTGTGTGGCGCTGAGTATTAACTAGGTGGGTGCTGAAAGCTTGGCGATCATGTCTGTCTTCGCCGCCATGATAAAGTCATTTATATGAAGGCCATTGATCCTGTGTGTCCACCAGTAGATTGTCACCTTTCCCCACTCGGTCAGGATACCTGGGTGATGATCTTCCCGTTCCGCCAGGTTGGCAATCTTGTAAGTAAAGTTGAAGGCATCCTTAAACTCAACGAAATGAAATTCGCGGATAAGTTTCTCGACGCCATCGTGAAACTCCCTACGCCAGGCAGGCACAGCCAACATCAGTTGGTTAGCCTCTTCTTCCGTAACTACCGGTGCACCTAAACCGCAAGGTTCGCAGCGTCGTTTATACAGTTGCTCCACGCTCTCTCCTTAGTCGGTTTCTAGAAATTCTTCGAGTAGGCTATTTAAGACACGATAGCCGCGATCTGTAGTGGTGACGTTGTTGCCGTTGACAGCCAGTAGATCTTGCGCGGAGAGGTATTCTACCTGCTTTCC
This sequence comes from Pseudomonadales bacterium, assembly GCA_022360535.1. Classification (GTDB taxonomy): domain Bacteria; phylum Pseudomonadota; class Gammaproteobacteria; order Pseudomonadales; family Pseudohongiellaceae; genus UBA9145. The sequence continues at coordinate 8,548 of JAKSCP010000347.1, forward strand.
AATTGAGGAAAAAGTGACACCAGTCCGCTTTTCAAAACTCTTTATGTCGAAGCCATCGCGCAATCTTAGAGCATTCAACAGGAATTCGAATGGTCGTTCGCTTTTGTCGACTTCAGTTCGTTCGGCATCGCGATTGATACCCGCCGCAATATAGTGGTCAGGCTGCTTTTTCTTGCGACTTCGTATGATGGCGTTCTGAGCGGGGTTACTGAGTTTGCCATGAGCACCCGCACCGACTCCCAGATAGTCGCCATAGCCCCAATAATTCAGATTGTGGCGAGAGGCAAATTCAGTTTGGCAATAGGCTGATACCTCGTAACGTTGGAATCCATTCGCGCTCAGTCTCTGAATTCCTTCTTCCTGAATTTCCAGATATAGCGATTCGGCCGGCAGGGTAGGGGGACGGCTATGGAACTCGGTATTGGGCTCGATGGTGAGCTGATACCAGGATAGATGTGTGGGCTCAAAACCAAGTGCTTGTTCAATATCTTCCAGGGCGTCCGCAACCGATTGATCCGGTAGGCTGTGCATTAAATCCAGATTGAAGTTATCAAAGCCTGCCTGCCTGCACATCTCAATGGCCTGCCGGGCTTCCTGAGCGTTGTGGATACGACCAAGAACTTGCAGTTTGGACTCTTGAAAACTTTGAATGCCCAGGGAAAGTCGATTTACGCCGCAGCTATAATAATCCTTAAACCGATTGGCTTCAGCCGTACCCGGATTGGCTTCCAGGGTGATCTCGATGCTCTCTTCGAAACCAAATAATTGCTCGGCTTTGTTCAATACTGTTGCAATAGACTGAGCACTAAACAAGCTGGGCGTACCGCCCCCAATGAATATAGATCGCAGTTGGCGGTGGTCGTCTGAGTTGCGATTACTTGCTTCGAAGCTTAGATCATCACACAGCGCCGCCACATACTCATCTTCGGGCAGGTCATCCCGAACCTGATGCGAGTTAAAGTCGCAGTAGGGGCATTTGCGCACACACCAGGGTATGTGCAGGTAGAGACTTAGGGGCGGGTATTCCAGCATTCCAGAAGCTGACGCAACGCTTGCCCGCGATGGCTAAGTGAGTTCTTGACGTCTTTAGCCAGTTCCGCAGAGGCGCAGTCGTGGGTAGGCACGTAAAACAGTGGATCATAGCCAAAGCCGTTCACTCCTGACTCTGCAAACAAAATCCTGCCTTCCCAGGTGCCCTGGCAAATGAGTGGCATTGGATCCTTGGCATGTCGCAGGTAGACGATGACGCATTGAAAACGTGCACTGCGATCTGCCTCTGCAACTTGTTCCAGTTCCGTAAGCAGTTTAGCGTTGTTGGCGGCATCGGCCTCTTCGCCACTTACCCCGGAGTAACGCGCAGAATAAATACCAGGTTCACCATTTAGCGCATCCACTTCGATGCCAGAGTCGTCGGCAATACTGGGAAGGCCTGTTTCCTGGCAGGCATGGCGAGCCTTGATCAATGCGTTTTCTACAAAGCTTAGCCCTGTTTCCGGTACATCACCGACGCCCAGCTCGGATTGGGGAATCAATTCCACTTCCTTGACCGCCAGCATGTCCTGCAGCTCGCGGAGTTTACCCTGGTTCCCGCTGGCTAATACTACCCGTTGCATAACACTTAGCCTCTGGTAATGTGATAGATGGCAATTTCACCGAGCAAATTTGGCCAGGCCTTAACCCCCCAACTACCCTGGTGCTGAGAATCCACAACGGTACGGGTTAGTACCCGGACGTTCATCTCTTTGCAGAGTGCGTCAAAATCTTTCACTGTGCAGAAGTGGATGTTAGGCGTGTCATACCACTGATGCGGCATGAACTTGCTCACGGGCATGCGCCCGCGCGTTGCCAGGTAGAGGCGACTCTTCCAATTGCCAAAGTTCGGGAAAGTAACAATTCCCTTTTTACCTACTCTGAGCATTTCTTCCACGAGCAGGTGAGGATTACTCAATGCCTGCAGAGTTTGTGCTAATAACACCGTATCGAAGCTATCGGACTGATAATTGTCCAGCCCTTTGTCCATGTTCTCTTCGATGACGTTTACGCCATTATCGATGCACTGTTCGATATTGTCTTGATCTATCTCCAACCCGATTGAGCTGACGTTCTTGGTTTCATTCAGGAAATGCAACAAGCTGCCGTCACCACACCCCAGGTCCAGGACACGGCTATTGGGTTCGATCCATTGCTGAATGATTTCGAGATCAGGTCGCATTACTGCAGTTCTCCCTGAAGACTCGATTCATGTAGGCAGAAAAGGCATTCATATATCTTGGAATAGGCAACAGAAAAGCGTCGTGACCTTCATCGGCTTCGATTTCAACATAGGTCACTTCCCGTCCTGCTTTGAGCAGATCGTTCACCAGTTCCCTCGAGCGCTCCGGCGGAAAACGCCAGTCAGTGCTGAAGGACACCAGCATGAATTTGCAACTGCTATTAGCGAAGGCTTTACTAAGATCACCATCGAAATCCACAGAAGGGTCAAAGTAGTCGAGCGCCTTGGTCATTAGCAGGTAAGTATTGGCATCAAAGTTTTCAGAAAAACGTTCGCCTTGATAGTGCAGGTAACTCTCCACCTGAAAATCCACATTAAAACCAAAACTGAGCTTGCCACTGCGCAAATCGCGACCGAAGTTGGATCCGGACGCCTCGAAATCGCCCACCGTTTTCCCGAATTTTGAGCGCATCGCGTTATCTGACAGATAGGTTATATGACCAACCATACGCGCCAGCATCAGCCCCTGCTTGGGTGAAGTCTGATGCTCAAGGTAGCGTCCGTCGTGGAAATTGGGATCGCTGATGATGGAGTGTCGAGCCACCTCATTGAATGCGATGTTCTGGGCGGAAAGCTTCGGCGCCGCAGCAATGCATACCGCATGATGCAAACGCTCGGGATAGCTGATTGCCCAGCGCAGCACCTGCATACCACCGAGGCTGCCACCTACGACGGCGGCCCACTGCTGAATGCCAAGTTTGTCCATTAACATGACCTGGCTCTTGACCCAGTCGCGCACAGTGACTACGGGGAAATCAGGTCCATAGAACGTGCCGGTTTGCGGATTTTCAGAAATTGGCCCAGTACTGCCGGCGCAGCCGCCAAGGTTATTCAGGGACACGACGAAGAATCTGTCCGTATCGATAGGTTTGCCAGGGCCAATGCAGGACTCCCACCAACCTGGCTTGCTATCTTCTTCACTGTGATAACCGGCAGCATGATGGTCACCGCTGAGGGCGTGACAGATCAGGACGGCATTAGACTTGTCTGCATTAAGCTTGCCATAGGTCTCCACCATCAGGTCAAATCCCTGTAGCACTTTCCCACTGCGCAGGGCCAACTCTTCATCAAAATGAATCAGCTGAGGGCTCACCAGCCCGACCGAGTCTTGAGGTAGTGACTTATTCATAGTTACTGAACGTAGTATTCACTGTAGCTTTCTGGTGAGTAGTTTTACATTCCAGAAAAAGCAGTTGGCTTTAGATGCCGATTACCACTGCGGCAATTTGTTCGTTAATGCCAAAAGACTGAATCAATAAATTCTGGATCAGACCAATCGCGATGAAAATAAAGATAGGAGAAAAATCCAGACCACCCATGGGAGGTATTACTTTTCTAACGGGCGCCATGACAGGTTCCGTCAATTGCCATATCAATCGTAATAGGGGGTGAGGATTCATGTTGCCAGAAAACAGCATGACAAACGACATAATGATGGAAGCAATAATGGCGTAGTAGTAGATATTGACGATGAAGTAAATCACCCCTACGAATGCCCAGGTAACGACGAAGCCAGCAGAAGGAATCGAACCACCATAGAGGAGGATCAAAATACAAATGGCAACACCCTGCACTACAAGTGCCAGGATCAGGCTAGAGAAATCGATGCCCTTGTAACCGGGGATGAAACTGCGAAAGACCCGCACCAATGGGTCGGTAATGCGAACCACAGCTTGCGATACCGGATTATAAAAATCTGCCCTGGCGATCTGTAGCAAGAAGCGCAGCAATATAGCCATTAGATATAATCCTCCAATAGCATTGAAAATTAGCGCGGCTGAACTTCCTAAAACACCCATAGTAACTTCTCTTTGATTCCTGTATTAACTATTACTCTTCGCCAAATTCTTTAGCCAGTTCCTGAGATCTTTTATCGGCAGCCGCGAGCGCTTCTCGTACCAGCTCGCGCAAACCACCAGACTCAAACACCTGTAAGGCTTGTTCAGTCGTTCCACCTGGTGATGTGACTTTGCGCTTTAATTCAGCCACATCATCATCGCTGTTCACTGCCAGTTCAGCGGCTCCGAGTGCTGTTTGTAGACTGAGCTGTTCAGCCACGGATTCACTGAGACCAAGTTCTTTTGCTGCAGCTTGCATGGCTTCCAAAAACAGAAAGTAATAGGCAGGACCACTGCCTGACAAAGCGGTTACTGCGTCAATGGCTTGTTCCGAGTCAACCCAAACAGCAATTCCCACCGCTTCCATTAAGCTTTGTGCCAAATCCTTTTGCGTAGCTGAAACATGGACATTGGCAAACAGGCCACTGGCTCCGCGCCCGACCAGCGCTGGTGTGTTTGGCATGCAGCGCGTGATTGCAACGCTGTCACCCAACCAACTCGCCAGATTCGCGATAGGAATGCCAGCGGCTACGGAGACAACCAGAGGCGAATTGCCCGCCAGATCCAACTCCACACAAACCGATTTCATGACCTGAGGTTTTACCGCCAGAACCAGCACATCAACAGATTCTGCGATGGCCTGATTACTACTGATTTGAACACCACAGTCCTGGTTAAGCTGCCGGAGTTTGTCAGAGTCAGTGTCTGCAGCAAACAGGGAGTTGGGATTGGCGCCTTTGGCAATAAGGCCGCGAATAAGACTGCTCGCCATGTTGCCGGCCCCGATGAAGCCTATTGTTTCGGTTTCCAAAGGGCGTCTCCGAGCTGATTCCCTGGCTAATTCGATCTTGGGTGTGCGCTTGCCGCTGCTCACCCGGCATAGGAGCGCTATTCTAGCGCATTCGGCATTTGCCGGATAAGCCTAATATCCGTCTGTACACGGGGTGTGTCTTGTTGGCGCCTAGTCGCGGGGCCCGAATATCGCTGTGCCAAGGCGAATCATGGTAGCGCCCTCGGCTATCGCCGCCTCAAAATCACTGCTCATTCCCATTGACAGCGTATCCATGTGAGGATGATCCGCTTGCAGGGAATGGAACAGCTCGCTCAATTGCTGAAAACAAGCACGTTGCTGGGAAAACTCGGTTAAGGGCTCGGGGATTGCCATGATGCCCCGCAGCCGAAGCCGTGGGTAAGTTTCCAGGGATTGGCAAAGCGCTGCAGTTTCTGCCAAATCCACACCAGACTTACTCGTTTCCTGCGACAGATTGACTTGCACGCAGACATTCAGTGGCGGCAACGAATCCGGTCGTTGCTCGTTCAAACGCTTGCCGATCTTTTCCCTGTCGACGCTGTGCACCCATTGGAAATTTTCTGCAATGCCTCGGGTTTTGTTCGACTGAATTGGCCCAATGAAATGCCATTGCAGCGACAGCTCTGACAGCATCTCGATCTTCTCCAGCGCCTCTTGTAAATAGTTCTCTCCGAAGTTTTGCAGACCAGCGCCAGCAGCAAGGCGAATCTTATCGCTACTATGGCGTTTACTCACAGCCAGCAATTGCACTGAGCCTTCTTCGCGTGAATACAGTTGCTCAAGTCGCCGTATTTCCTGGTCCAGGTTGTGGATTCTTTCTGTTAGCTTGGTCACGTTTTAGCTAGGGATTTCCGGGGTTTAGGTCTGGG
>JAKSCP010000414.1 GCA_022360535.1 Pseudomonadales bacterium
AAAAAGCTGTGGCTATGTCAGCGCGAAGGCAACCTGGCCAATTTCAAAGAAGCGCGGTCGGTTGACGGGAGCAAGGCGCCCTGGAAGTCAGCGGTACTCTTTCCTGCCGATTTTCATCGTGAGCTAAAGATGTTCTGCAATTGGCGTGAGAACGCTTGCCGGGGAATCGGAGGTTTTTCCTGTGAAGCTCACTTCGCAGAGAGTGAAGTAGAGTTTCCGCATATTTCACGCCCGGTACAGTATGATTCTGACTTTGTGATAGTCACCTGCATTGAAGCCAAAAAATTCACAGTGGACATGCAGCGCGGTATAAACATCAATGGCATCTGGTACAGCTCACCTGCCATGAAGTTATTGCTTGGCAGGCCAAAGAAAAATGAAGTGCGAATAGATCCAGAGAATCCGAATCTCATCTTTGTCAGAATAGGCGGCGAATGGAAGCCATTTTACAGCTCTGATATCAACACCTACAGTGCCAAATCACCAGAACACCAATTGGCTGAGGGCATGATTAAGCACGAGGCCTACACACTCAAGCGTAAGATCCGGTTTGAAGACGATGTTGAGTTGGCTCAATTAGTTAATGAGATGAATCTTGTGAAGGCTAACAGCGCTGCCACTCCCATTCTGGAGGTAGAGCTTGCGGAACCGTTCGGTGACCAATCCGGAATGTTCTCCAATCTCAAGAATGCATCCGTCAGGCCGGTAAAGATCCAGGAATGGGGTGCGTAATCATGGATGAGTTGAAGAATATCGATACTTCCGGTGTCACGAATCTGAACTTTAAGATCCCTCATCGAAACTGGAAGCAGGCGCTGGCAGAAGCCTATGTGCTGATGACAACGGCGATGCGTGGTGAAGTCATTTGTATCTATGGGCCGTCTCGCGCGGGCAAGTCGTCGTTACTCCAGGAGCTCAGAAATGCGATCTGCGGGAACCCCAAGCAGAACCTGGGTGAAATGCCTTTCGTGATGCTTGAAATAGACAATAACGGAGGTAAGGCTGCATTTAGCTATAAAGCGTTCCTGCTTGATATGCTTGAACTGATTCAGCATCCGGTTTACTCAACACGGAATGCTGATAGTTGGTCAGATTTAACCAAAGCCAAGAGGAATGAGCGCGCTACCGAGGTGCTGCTCGCACAGGCATTGGTAGAAGGTCTTAGAAATCTTAACACCTTGTTTTGGGTGCTGGATGAGGCTCAGCATGTGAGGTATGCAGGCAAGGATGTCAGCGCCTCTGCCAGTGCAATGGATGCGATTAAGAACCTGGCCCATAAAGCCAAAGTTATCCTAGTCATTTGCGGTACCAACCCAGTATTACAGTCAATAAATCATTCTGGTCATCTGGAGAACCGCAAACACGATGTGCATTTGGCACGATATCGCGACTCGACTGAGGATCTCTCAGAGTTTGTCTGGATTCTGGACAGCTATAACTCCGCTTTAGAGCTTGCTCCTTCGCTTGGCTCTTTACGAGATTGTGCGGAGCTACTCTACAGAGGGAGCTTTGGCTGCATTGGATCTGTTCGGGCAATTCTCTATCGGGCATCTGTTTATGCCGCGCTTGAGCACACAAAAATCAGTCTCGATCATATAAAGCGAGGCTTGAAAGCGCCCAATCAACTTGTGACAGCCGCTCAGGAAATTCGAGATGGTGAGAGGCTACTTGGTGAAGCTCCTTGCGCAGTTTTGGATGATGTTGTAACGGGGCATGTGGCGATCGCGAAGCAAAAGAGCGCTGGCAAACCATTTCAACGTAAGCCTAAACGCTACGCTGCTGGCAACCGGTTGTAAGGAGGTGGAATCATGCCTACGTGGAAGTTGTTTCCGATTCCCATGCAGGGCCAGGGCACTGCTGAAGTCGAGTCGCTGCCGTCATACTTGCTTCGCAGCGCCTACGCTCACGGAACATCGGGTGGTGTGCTGCTCCAGGTGATTCATGAGCTGGGCGGTTGTAGCCAGCAGACGAAACCAAGAAGCATTGGTGGCAAGAGTGGCATAGCGACCCTCGCGAGGGTAAATCAGTTTACTTGGGAGTTGCGCGATCGACTCGCGGAGTTCACGGGGCAGGATATGAGCTGTGAGCCCCTGCGATTTCTAGACAGCCAGGTGTACTGCATCAGCACTGAAATTGGGACTTTTCGTTGGTGCCCTGAATGCTTGGCCGAAATGGCGCGCATTGATGCGCCACTCTATTTCAAGCAGCTGTGGCATATGACGGCTGTCGGCCATTGCCCGGTTCACCGTGTGAGATTGAGTGAGCGCTGTGAGTTTTGCGGCTGCAAACAACATTCACTAAAAGCAAAGCATCCCGTTGGCTATTGTGCTGAATGTGGTGAGCCGCTGTTCAATCGACGGATACCTCTCTCAACAAAGGATATTCAGCCATCATGGGAATGCCCATCCCATGACGTACTGGAAATTTTTGAAAAGGCGGCAAGGCCAGGGATGACGGTCAATGGTTGGTTTGATGCATGTTGGTTTATTCGGTCAATGGCCGCATCGGCTGACCATGGACGGGAAAACTCCCATCTTACCGGCGAACTACGAGAGTTGCTTCGGGAGTTCGGGCGCAATTGGAAAGGCAATTGTCGCCTGATTAGTCTCCGGCGCCTTGCTTACCTGATGAACATGTCGCTTTACGAGTTGCTAACCTGCTCCGGCACAGCCTACAGGTTGTCATATGACGTACTCAACATTCAGTCTTTGCCTGAGCACCTGAAACGCAGGAAGAAGACAGTGCGAAATCACAAGCATGTATACCGAAAACTGGTTGCATATCTGGAGGAGCAGCAAATACCACCGAGCTTGAAACAGACGGCACGATTCGCACAGGTTTCACCGGGATACCTTGAATACCGCTTTCCTAGTCTTGTTCGTCGAATTGTTGAGCGCTATCAGGCCCATCGATACCAGACATCCTTGGTGAATCGGTACCGCGCCCAAACTGCTGCGCTCCAGTTCTTTATTGATGACCGCTACGCCGACCACACCCAGTCCCGCAAAGAGGCCTATCGAGTGCTAAAGGAGGAAACAGGGTTACCCAAGTGGGTGCTGAAGGATGCAATTCAGACTGCCTATAGCGCCCTGATACCTGAGCGATAACGCTGTTTGGGTTCGGATTATTACCGTTTAAATCCTACCTATTCAGGTCAGTTCGGGCTTGCTCGGATTTACATTTCATGACTGATGTGTAAATATCCGATGCTAACCTCAATCCAACCTAATTTTGGTGCAGCTAGTGACTATAGACCGCTGGTTATCTGTCGAAGAAATGGCCGAATACCTCGGTGTTAGCAAAGACACCGTTTATGCATGGATAAATAAGAAAGCTATGCCTGCGCACCGGATTGGTCGGTTCTGGAAGTTTAAAACAGAGGAAGTAGATCTCTGGGTGAGGTCAGGTGGCGCCTCGGACGACAGCAAGGAAGACAAATAGCATGGCCTTAAATGAAGCAGATACCTGTCGTG
>JAKSCP010000376.1 GCA_022360535.1 Pseudomonadales bacterium
ATCAGTCCAGTTCCATGGAGCGAATGGTCATCAGCAGGTCCGTGACGCCCACGTCCACATCCAGTTGATTGAACAGCGTGGTGAGCTGTCCGCGATGATGAGTCTGGTGGTTGAAGAAGTGTTGCAGGGGATAACCCAGGCGGTCATTGAATTGCAACCCTTTCATATTCTGATAGGAGAAGTGTGTTTCCAGATCCTGGTCACTTAGCTCGTTAGTAAAATCCAGAATGATCTGATCGAGTTTTGCGCGTTGCGTCTGCAGATCTTCCAGGCTGGTGGTGATGGTTTGATCCAGATGAGTAGTCTCTTCGAACTCGTTCAACCGCTGCAGCGATGCAAAGTTGGCGGGGTGGGAAGCGAATCGGCGTAACCAAATCAAATCTGCCACCAGCAAGTGGTTCAATGTGCCTAGTATTGATTTGAAAAAAGCACCCATGTCTTTATTCAAATCTTCTGCACTCAGTTGGTGCGCGCACTGGTACAACTTCTCATTCATCCACTGGTTGTAGTGGGCCATGAGTACACAGTTTTGTTGATGCATAAGATTACCGCGTTAAGTGGACATGCCGCGGGCGGCTATGGGCCAAACAGCCTCCACAGTTTCACCCCGTATGGCATACATGTGGTTGTAAAGATTCACTACCGGGTCACAATGGGAAACGATGAGTTCCAGTTTTTCTCCCACTCGGTAGGTGCGGGAAGCATCGGCCTCGTAACGCAGGCTGCCAAACTCGTCTGAGCCGGAAGTGTAACTCATGCCATGCTCACCCTTCACTCGAGGCCAGGGGCGATTAATAGTGCACGCCTTGGCGCCGGCATCGGTGGTACAACGTCCTTCGTACTGATCATTTAACACCGTGGTCAAAATAGTCAGCGACGGGCCGAAGTCTGAATACACTTCGTCATCGGTTTCGCCGCCGATATCGATGTACTGTGCGTCCATAAACACATAGCTGCCTACTTGTACATCAGTAAGACCACGCGTGTTGTGATCGATGTTGTAAGTTCCCGTGCCACCGCCGCTGAAAATTTCAGTAGAGAGGCCGCTGGACTGGAACAAGTCGTAGGTGGCAGTAGCCGCTTCGAGCCGGCCCAGGGTTTGATCGCGCCGTGCAGTAAAACCCTGCACGTGCTGCGAACCACCGTCGTAGCACAATAGCCCCCGTAAATTGAGTCCGGGTAAGGAATCAATGAGTTGAGCCAGACCAAGTGCTGGCTCGCCGGGTGTAATACCGGTGCGATGGCCGCCGGGATCAACATCAACCACAACGTCGGCCGTGATGCCATAGGACTGAGCAGCATCTGAAAGTAGACGGGCATTGGTCATGGAGTCGGTAGCCTGGATAAACTGTGGATTGGCACGGCTCAATTCCATGGCGCGTTTAATCTTCGTAGGCGTTACATTCGTCGTAGTCATTAGAATCTGATCAATACCATGGTCGAACATGACCTCGGCTTCACCCACCTTGGCAGTGCAGATTCCTACAGATCCTGTATCCAGTTGACGCTGGGCGATAACAGGGCACTTATGGGTTTTGGCATGGGGGCGACTGGCGATACCGTTGCGGCTGGTGGTGGATTGCATGGTGTCGATATTGGTGTCCAGCACGTCCAGATCCACACACAGGGCAGGGGTATCCAACTCCCACTTGGATACATTGCGTTGCATCTCGCCATCAACGTAAAAATCCTGTACTTCTTTAGCGGTATACCCGTGCACGTTTGTGGAGAGTCCTAGTGCGGCAGCACCTGTGGTTTGCAATGATGATTTGAGAAAGCGGCGTCGTGACGCATCGTGCGCTGCTGGTTTTTGGGACTGAGACATGGTGGTAAGCCTCCTTAAGGTAGGCTTGCAGTCTACACCGGTCGTCAGGTTGCAGCCAACAGACCACTCTGGGCTATGCCGTCGAAAATAAACTGTACCGCGAGCGCAGACAGCAGTACACCCATGATTCTGCCAACTACTTGCATACCCGTGGTCCCCAACAGTCGGTCTATCTGTGCCGACAACAAACACATCAGTAAGGTTGCACCCACCACCACGATGATGCAGCCGATGACAACAGCCTGCAGTGCGTAGTCGCCTTCGGTGTTGGCCATGAGCAGAATGGAAGCGCCCATGGCACCTGGTCCGGCAATCAATGGCGTGGCCAATGGAAACACGGAGATGTCTTGCTTGGCTTTGGCTTCCTCTTCCTCTTCATCGGTGGTGGAAGTGCCTCCAGAGTGCCTTGCGAACACCATGTCGATTCCGATAAGAAGCAGTAAGATGCCGCCCGCAGTGCGCAGAGCGGCCAATGAAATACCCAGGCCGGCGAGCAGGAATTCACCGATTAAGGCAAACACAACCAGGGTAGTGCCCGCGATTAGTGCGCCACGCACTGCCATTTGCCTGCGGCGGCGCTGCGGCGTACCTGCCGTCAGGCCGGCGAAGACTGCGGCCACATCCAATGGCCCGATAGTGGCGAAGAAAGTGGCAAGTGCCACGCCAGCGGTTTCCAACATAGTTTATAGATTCAGGTTAATGAGCAAGGGCCAGTTTAACCGCTTCTTCACAGTGAATGGCGGTAGTATCAAACAAGGGTAATTGTGTGTGCTGCTGTTGGACTAACAAGGCGATCTCGGTACAACCCAGTATGGCAGCCTGTGCGCCTCGTTGTCCCAGATGTTTGATGATGTCCACATACTGTTTCCGTGATTCCTCTTTGATTTGGCCCAGACAAAGTTCGTCGTAGATCACCCGGTGCACGATCTCGATTTCATCGGGCTCTGGTATCAGGACTTCGATACCATACTTATCCACCAGGCGCTGTTTGTAGAAATCCTGTTCCATGGTAAAACGCGTGCCCAATAGTCCTACCCGTTCGATGCCTGCTTCCTGTAAGCGTTGACCAGTGGCATCAGCCAAATGCAACAGGGGAATAGAAATCGCAGCTTCGACCTGTGGCGCGACCTTGTGCATGGTGTTGGTACAAATCAGCAGGAAGTCAGCTCCTGCGTTTTCCACCTTTAGTGCCGCGTCAGCCAGTATCACCGCTGTTGCCTCCCAGTCGCCCGCATGTTGAAGTTTTTCAATTTCCTCGAAATCAACGCTGTACAGAGCAATCTTGGCTGAATGTAAACCGCCCAGTTGCTGCTTCACCCCTTCGTTGAGATCACGATAATAGGTGCTGGTGGATTCCCAACTCATGCCGCCGAGTAAGCCAATGGTTTTCATGTCAGTAGCTGTCTGTGGAGAAGCGGCTTATTCTAGTCGCTTTCCTGCAATGCGACCATGTTTTCCAAAGCGGAATGCTCTACACTTCTCCTGAGCAGATGCTGATGAATGTAAGTGATGAATAAGATTTTTAAGGCACTAATGGTAAGCGTAATCCTGGCAGTAGTGACCGCCTGTGCCAGTGACGCGAACCTGGTGACAGATCGCCCGACAGATTTCGTTGCGGTACCGGCCGATAGTCCACTGCAAACAGAGGTGCGCTACTTCAGTTCCAACAACTTCGTAGGTGAGCCCATTACGGGATATCTGGCGCCAACCATCTATATGACCGAACGAACTTATCAGGCCCTGCTTGCTGTCTCGGAGGACCTCGAAACCTTTGGTATCGGTGTGAAAATATTTGACGCTTATCGACCTCAGCAAGCGGTGGATCACTTCGTGCGCTGGGCAGAAAATCTCAGCGATACGCGCATGAAAATTCAATACTATCCCAGGGTCGACAAGGCGAACTTGTTTCGGGATGGCTATATCGCCGCCCGCTCCGGGCATTCACGGGGCTCAACGGTTGATCTCACCCTGGTTGATTTGGCGACTGGCGTAGAGTTGGACATGGGCACACCCTGGGATTTCTTCGACCTTAGCTCCTGGGGTGAGAGTGATCAGGTTAGCAGCGTGCAGCGTGCCAACCGCGCGCTGTTAAGAAGCGTTATGACAAAGCATGGATTCAATCCTTTACGCGAAGAATGGTGGCATTTCACCCTCGCTGATGAACCTTATCCTGAAACTTACTTTGGATTTCCGGTGCAATAACTCATGAGTCGTATGCGCAGACGAGCTTTGATGCAATTCCCCACAGTGTTGGTAACGCTGGTCAGCATTATTCAGGCGCTGGCCCTGGAATTGATGTGGGGAAAGATTACCGAAGCGGATTATTTGTGGGAGTGGGGCATTGGGACGATTGTTGCGTGGGGCACCATCACAGTCACTCTATTGGGTATTCTGCAGATATGGGTGCTGTATTCCACACTGATCATTGGATTTACCTGGCGGCCAACTCTGAGGGATTCAATCTTGCCTTTTGTGCTGGGTATCCAGGAATTCATGCTGGTGACATTTATCAGTGAAGAATTTAATGCCTTGTGGTTGTATGTCCTGGCTTCTTTATTTTTATTCGCTAATTATATTGCTCACATCTCTTTCCGGCGTGCCAGAGCGGAGCCGGATAATGAACCTTTTTTCCGGGATAGACCGCCAGCGACCTGGCGGGATTTTCGTTGGTCCTTTACCGTAATTACAAGTTTCTGCCTGCTTGGGATTCTGCATACCGCGCTGGGTAATCCAGACTGGGTTGCCCTGACAGCCATCGTATTCGCCAACTTTGCTTTGGCGGTGCAGGTGGTGAGTTCTCGCAGTCTCTGGCGCGCCATCCTGGAAACCGAAGACTGATACTCTGCAGGCCAGAGAATTCCTGGCCTGTACTCTCCTGACAAGTCCTGACAATGGGCTCCTTTACAGTGGTGCCATCTTCTCTAGTGGAAGGTCAATCACTAATCAATAGATCAGGAGAGTTTCATGAATGAGCAGACCACAGCGGAAAACACATCCAGCCCATCCATCATGGCCCATGTTTCAATTGGTACTAATCGTTTCGATGAGGCCGTGGCTTTTTATGACAAATTGCTGGCGACAGTGGGCGCAACTCGAATTGTTGAAGTTCCCGGTTACGCCATTTCCTGGGGCAAGCAGTTTCCAGAATTCTGGGTGCAGATTCCCTATAATCAACAAGCAGCAGAGACTGCCAATGGCGTACACTTTGCCTTCCTCGCGGATAGCAAGGAGATGGTTGATGCATTCTATAAAACTGGCCTGGAAGCAGGGGCTAGTTGTGACGGCAAACCAGGTCCACGCCAGGAATACAGCGAAGCCTACTACGGGTGTTTCCTGCGCGATCTGGAAGGCCACAAGATCGAAGCCATGTATTGGGATTACAGCAAAGCACCGGTGACGGCTGCTTAGTCATGATGACTCAATGAAGAAATCTGAACGTTTATTACAACTCCTGGTTCTCTTGCGAGGTCGTCGGCGTGCCGTTACTGCGAAAGAGTTGGCTGAACGGATGGAGGTGTCGGAACGCACTATCTATCGCGACATCCAATCGCTCATCGCAACTGGAGTTAACATCGATGGGGAAGCAGGCGTGGGTTATTGCCTGCGCCCCGGTTCAGAGATCGCGCCGCTGATGTTTAATGCGAAAGAACTGGAGGCGCTGGTGTTAGGCATTCGCTTGCTGAAAGGTTGGGCGGATGATGATTTGATCGCGGCCGCCAATACAGCACAAGATAAAATAAAGGCGGTGTTGCCGCCGCACATGCAGCAGGACCATGAGAGAAAGACCACCAAGTACTTAGTGCCGGATTACAAGCGGCAGCACTATCTGAAGTTCAGTGAATCATTAAGAGAGGCAATCGATACGAAGCGAGTGGCGGCCATTCGCTATCTGGATGAAAAGGGCAGTGCAAGCGAACGTGATATCGAGAGTCTGGGTCTGATGTTTTGGGGCTCAGCGTGGACAGTTGTGGCCTGGTGTCAGTTGCGAGACGGCTATCGACTGTTTCGGCTCGATCGCATCGCCGAACTCAAACTGCTGGACAGAAACTTCTCGACCAACGATGAAAAAAGTTTTGCTAATTGGGTGAGTCAGTACGAAGATAATGTCACTGTTGGATTTTGGGACTAGGATCGTCTGTTATGACTAAACCCCGAGTACTACTTTCTCTTCCGCATATGGGTTCCCACTCGGCTGCCAATACTATTGCAGTTGAGACCATGCTGCTCACCGACAAGCGGGTCGACCTGCAAGTGGCCAGAACCACCGGTGTGCCTTTCGAAAATAATATCAACCAACTCGTGCTGAATTTCCTGCAGGGCGACTGGGATTACTGGATAAATCTTGACGAAGATGAGGCGCCGCTAAACAACCCAATCGATTTGGTATTCCTCGACAAGGATGTCATAGGCTTGCCTGCTCCTGGGTTCAAGCTGAACCAGCCGGATGCTGAGCACCCCTTCTACTGGATGGTGTATAGCTGGGATGAAGCTGCAGACAGCTACCGTCCCTACCAGATGAAAAGGGAACTCGGGCCGCTACAGGAAGTCGATGCGGTAAGTAGCGGCTGCTGGGTAGTGGCACGGCGAGTGCTTGAAGCGGTCAAGCAGCCCTTGAGTTCACTGTGGGATGAGAATGGATTACGCAAGATGGGAGGCGATCTCCATTTTTGTACGAAAGCGCGTGCAGCCGGCTTCAAAATCTATGCCCACTACGAGTATCCCTGCCGGCATTTCAAGACGGTGGACTTGTATGAAGTCATGCGTCTACTCGCTGCGGCCAAAGAAAGAAAAACGTAGACGGATACAACGAATTACCTATCGCATTGGCCTTAAGGGTTTGCTATTTTTCCCCGCTGAAATTGCAAGATGAAATTTGGCATGTCCGATTCTAAGAGATGGCTAATCTCCACTCTCATCAGCTTTACATTGCTATTAGTGCTGGTGGGTCAGTGGATGATCATGAATCAGTACCACATCGAGACCTCCCAACTGGAAAGTGAAGAAGAGGCATTGAACTATCTGGAGGAAAACTGGGGTGCCCGGCTGGAGCAGCAAGGGATGGCCCTGGAAGATACGCTGCTGGTCAAGACCGGAATCTTTGTTCAGTCTCTGCAGTTTTTTAACTCAAATGATGTGAATCTGACTGGTTATCTCTGGCAAATCTACGAGGATGGCGTTCACGATGACATCAAGCCAGAGCCAGGAGAGGCGGG
>JAKSCP010000383.1 GCA_022360535.1 Pseudomonadales bacterium
AACAAGTGTTAGGTGACGGGGGTACAGGTCCAGTTCGACGAATCAACACGCCCCACCCCGACGCCGGTGACGACCTGGGTGAAATTCTGGCGGTGACTATACCCGGGGGAGAAGTAAAGTGGCGCTACCGTTCCCGACCAACGGTGAATACTGCCACGCTGACTACTGCTGGCGGTTTGGTTTTCGCAGGAGATTGGGACCGCTATGTTTATGCACTGGACGCAGAAACCGGTGAGAAACTCTGGCAGACACGGGTCACCACATCTGCCCAAGGGTTCCCCATCAGTTACGCCGTGGATGGCAAACAATACATTGCCATACCTGCTGCTACCAGTGGCGCAAGTTGGGCATCCATGGTGCCCCGGGATTTATCGCCGGAATTGTCGCGTCCCCGCAGCGGCAATTCACTGCATGTATTCGCTCTACCTGACTAACTGAATCGATGCGCGATAACTTCTTTCTTCTCTCTATAACGCTGATAAGCCTGAGTTTGCCTCGAATCCTGTTCGCGCAATCTGAGCACCCGCTGCACCAGGGTATCTACAGTGCTGAACAAGCGAGTCGCGGTGAAGCCTCTTTCATGGCCAGTTGCGCTTCCTGCCATGCCAATGATCTGCGAGGCAATAGCAATAGTCCCGGTTTGGTAGGTGTGGGATTCTTGTTTTTATGGGAAGACAGACCCCTGGCCGAACTGTTCAACAAGATGCGTAGTGAGATGCCTACGGATAGGCCGGGCAGTCTGTCCACTGCTGTCTATCTGGACCTTTTGGCCTTCATCCTGCAAAGGAACGGCTACCCCGCCGGAGACAGTGATTTGTCTGGTGCCGTAGCCGAAGAACCAACAGTCCTGATCGTTGCACCGCCGTAAAAGTGTGAACTGCATCACAGTTTAAGCCAGGTGACCACTTGCCCAACTGGTTCTCATAAGGACTTTTTCCACCCCGCTGGCGGCAGAGACTGCTAGAATAGCCAACCCTGCCAAATGGTAGTTATCCATGTATGAGGGAAAGCATGCTGCAGGAAGCTAAAGACGACTTCGGTGAACTCTTAGCCCTATTGGAACAGTCCCACAAGACCCTGGCGCAGTATTGGCTGGGCAACGAATTCGTCATCGAAGTGTTGCTAACCAGTATTATCGCCAAGGGCCACGTATTACTGGTCGATGTGCCTGGGGTTGGCAAAACCACTCTTGCCAAAAGCATGGCACAGGTGCTTGGTCTCGATTTCAATCGTATTCAATTCACCAACGACATTCTGCCCGCTGACATTCTTGGCGGTAGTATTTACAACGCTTCTGATGGCCAGTTCACTTTTACCCCTGGACCCATCTTCACTGATTTCTTGTTAGCCGATGAAATCAACCGCGGGCCTACCAGAAGTCAGTCCGCATTCCTGCAGGCAATGGAAGAAGGCTACGTAGCCGCCGAGGGAAAAAACTATCCGCTTTCTGATTTGTTCACCGTGATTGCAACTCAGAACCCCATCGATTTCGATAGCACTAACCCACTGCCAGAAGCGCAACTGGATCGCTTCCTCACTTCGGTAAGTTTGGGCTATCCAGACGAAACGGCAGAGCTTCATTTATTAAACGATTACAAGAACACAGTG
Source organism: Pseudomonadales bacterium (assembly GCA_022360535.1). Taxonomy (GTDB): domain Bacteria; phylum Pseudomonadota; class Gammaproteobacteria; order Pseudomonadales; family Pseudohongiellaceae; genus UBA9145. The sequence continues at coordinate 1,609 of JAKSCP010000383.1, forward strand.
CGGGAAGAACCGTCGGCAATCCTGAACAAGGAACTCGTTGGACGATTACGGCAGACCTGCGATGAGGTCTTCATCCACGAAGACTTAATGCGTTATATCATCGAAATTTCCAGAAAGACCCGGGAGGACCAACGCATTAAGTTGGGCATATCGCCTCGTGGTTCAATGCACCTGGCCACAGCTTGTAAGGCCTATGCTCTGGTCAAAGGCAGACAGCAAGTGTTGGCAGAGGATGTGCAGAAACTGATTCCGCCGGTTTGGGATCATCGGGTGCTACCTCGTCATGGACGAGACAACGACAGCAGCCTCGCCCATGAAATCCTGCAGGATATTCTGCAACAGGTTGCCGTCCCTCGATAGACTGCGCATGCTTGTGTTGCTGCACTGCCAGTTACCAGACCGTAAGTTCCTGACAGCAGACGTAGGAAGAGCATCCAATCTGACTATTACTAAACCATGAGTGAACTAGCCGACCGACCCCTACGCGTCCCTGATGAAACTATCCTCATTCATTGGTGGCGCCTGTTCCGTTGGTTCGCCAATCTGCGACTGGTTCCCAGACTCAAAGAACACACGGCGCGACCACTCATGCGCCTGTACCGCATGGCGTTTTATGATGGCCTGACCCGAATTGGCAAGATCATGCTGATTAGTTCGCTGCTGATCTTCTTATTCAGCTACCGGGTGAATAGTGATTTCCTGTTACTTACTGCCGCAGTCTGCGCTGCATTATTGTCCTGGAGTATTGCACTCGGCTTCGTATTTCGCCCCCGCGTGACGGTGCTAAGACAAACCCCAGACTCGGCTGTGGCGGGTGAGTTGTGCAACTCTCAAATTACCATCCACAACAATAGTAAGCGCACTCTCTACAATTTTGCTGTACGGGAAATGGTGATTCCGGATGGACAATGGCCTAAGGAGTGGCAACGCCCTTACCAGGCGCAACTTCCCGGTCAGCAACAAACCACTCTCAGTGTCAGCTTTGTGCCGCGCAAGCGGGGCGTGATGCAACTCTCCGGAATAGCGATACAAAGCTACTTCCCGTTCTTTCTCACTCGCTACACAGCAAGGGAAAAGCAGGACTCAACACTCTATGTGTTGCCGGAGACCCTGGACGTCGCCCTGCCATCTTTGCGCCAGCTGGCAGAACAGGCTAGCAAGCAACTCACGCTCGGTTACGAAAACACGCGGCAGGGGCCGGCCCTGGAATACAGTTACTCTCGCCCCTACCAAACAGGAGATTCATTGCGCCGACTCGATCATCGTGCCAGCAGTCGTTACGGTGAACCAATGAGTAAGGTATTCGAGGGCTCAGAGGAGATCAGACGTGACCAGGTCTATTTGATGGTGGACCTGACTCTTCAGGATTTTCAGCTTTGGCAGCGTCGTCCTGTACGCACCAAATCCCTTGACCAACGCCTTGCTCTGGCTGTGGAGATTGGGCTGTCGGCGCAGAATGAAGGGTTTAGTCTTGCCGCCCTGTCCACAGGCGCCCAATGGCATGAAATCGAAAACATTACCAAATTCTATCAACACATAGCCACCTGCCAGCCACAGCGCGCGGTGGCACATCTCGATTCCGCTCTGCCCAGCACTCTAAACAATGAAAATGGACTCTATGTCATCGTCACTGGTCGCTGGACTGATGAAGTGGCATCGAAAGTAGAAAAGTGGCAGCGTGCTGGCATCGTTGTGTTGGTTTTTCTGATTGCTGAATCGGAAGAACACAAAGACAGTTTACCCACCGGTAAACAATTCATCGAAGTGCAACTGAGTGGTACTGATTCATGATGTCATTAGGTACCATGTGTCTCACTTTGTTTATTTCAGTGTTGTCCTGGCACCTCTCCACATCGATGGAGTTACCCATCGTTGCCTATGCAGGGACGGCACTAAGTCTGCTGGCCGGATTGAAACTGGTCACAGTGGAGCGACCAACCTGGGGGCTGGTGTTCGTGCTGTTGGCGACCGGCGCCTTCATGGGGAACCAGATTCTTGAAGATTGGGCTATCGAAGGCTCCTGGCCTCAGGACAACGGTCTTGGTGCTGGCCTGGTTATTGGACTGCTGATCTATCTGTTGTGGGTTTTTGCCGCACGCCAAAGCGAAAAGATTGAACTGGCATTGGATCGAGACACCCAGACCATTCTTGTTATCGGCCTATTGCTGCTACTGCTCATGGCTCCCGCGGAGCAGACCATTATCTTCATTCTCGACGAACGCATCGGACTACTGACACTGCTCGGAATCCTGCTCGCCAGTTTGTCTCTGTTAGCGGATCGGGTAGGCACCCAACTGGTGCCACGTTTACTGCTGTTTGTGCCTATTCTGCTGACGGTCCCTGTATTCAACAGCCTGCTGGAAATCGGACAGCGACCCGTTATCGCCGCTATCGGAACTTTGATGCCAAACCCGAGCAATTTCACCCCCACGGGTTTTTCACCATCGCAACAACTTTCGTCAAGATCGTTTCTGCGGCCATCCAGTCGGGCGGTTATGCGAATACGTGGTGAGCAGTACCCTGGCCGTTACCTGGTGGGCAATCGCTTGAGCTTTCTTGACGATGAGCTGGTATGGCGACCTACTGTTCGCAGCACGCAATTGCTTACGACCTTAGACGCCGAGCTGACTGAGTCCAGTGATTGGCGTTATCCCATCGAAAATGATGTGGTTTCGAGCTATCCACCCAGCGACTACACGGTTCACAACCTGAACAGTGACTACTTTGTCTTCATGAGCCCCGGCACAACCCATATCAGTGGTCGCTTTGAGGAAATGAGTCGGGACCCAACTTATTCCTATGTTTGGACCGCTGAGTTTGACCGCGGCGCAGATCGACGCTGGCGCGTCGAAACTGGTAGCAATCCACAACCGTCTGAACTGGAGCAGCAGAATTTGTTACTACCAGTTTTTTGGGATGACAGTTTACAAGCCAAAGCCGAAGAGTTTCGCGCTACGCAGCGAACAGACACAGTAAGCAATCTGGTCAACTACTTCACTTCTCGCCGCTATTCCCTGAGCACCAATTTTGATCCAGACCAACCCTTCCATGATTTCTTTCTCAATGATCGTGCTGCCTATTGTTTTTGGTTTGCAACTGGAGCAACACTGGCGCTAAGAGCCAATGGTATTCCCAGTCGCCTGGTGAGTGGTTATGCCATCAACGAACAGATCTCGCCAGATATGTGGCTGGTAAGAAATCGTGATGCCCATAGCTGGGTGGAATGGCAAGACGAGGACGGCTATTGGCACACTGTTGACCCTACCCCGGCCAGTATTGAATCGTTCTTCGGTGGCTATCGCTCTTCGCAGGTCAGTCAATGGTACCACTACCTCGCTGGGCAATGGCAGGCACTAATTGATTGGGTCCTGGAAGATGAACTTATCGCCAATCTGGTGCGCTATGGTGGTGTATTGATTCTTATCTTCCTGTTCACTCGCGAATACCGTCGCCTGAGGGGAGAAAGGCAAAGTCTTAACAACCGCGCACGACGCTGGCAAAAACTCTGGCTGCGCTTCATTCAAAAATCCAATCTGCCATTACAACCGTCCTGGACAGCCGCGACCTATGCCGACAATCTTCCGGGAAGCTGGTCAGATGATGCGCGCGGCGCCGTGCTGCGATTTCTCGATGCCTACAGTAGCAACCGTTTTTCCGCCAATGATGAAGCGGCCATTGAAACTGTGGAGAAATCACTGGATAGCTGCATTCGAGCGCTATCGGAGTCCAGATCAACGCTCCCGACGTAGTATCTAACACCAGCATTTAAGGCAACAAAGTCATTCAGCCTTTGTCATAGAGCGCTGCGACTGCCAAAATTGCTACTGATTATTAGGAGTAGAAGTTAATGCCCGAGTATAGAGCTCCCATTCGCGACATCCAGTTTGCACTTTTCGATGTACTGGACTCTGAAACCCACTATCAACGCATCCAGGCTGAAGAAGCCAGTCGTGATCTGGTGGAGGCCATTATCAATGAGGGAGCAAAGTTTTCTGAGGAAGTACTAGCTCCGCTCTATCAGTCCGGCGATGAGGGTTGCCAATTCGACAACGGCAAGGTCACTACGCCTGCAGGGTTCAAAGAAGCCTATCACCAGTATGTGGAAGGCGGTTGGCCTTCTCTGTCTGGTGATCCCGCCTATGGCGGTCAAGGCTTGCCCGAATCTCTATCTCTGGCACTTAACGAAATGATCAACACCGCCAACTGGGCCTGGGGCATGTATCCCGGCCTCAGTCATGGCGCAAAGTTGACGCTTTCGCAGTATGGCACAGAAGACCAGAAACAAACTTACCTGAGTAAACTAACCAGTGGTGAATGGACGGGTACCATGTGTTTAACCGAGCCACACTGCGGTACAGATCTTGGACTACTGAAAACCAGGGCCGAACCGCAGGCTGATGGCAGCTATCGAATTAACGGCACCAAGATATTCATTTCCGCCGGTGAACATGACATGGCGGAAAACATCGTGCATATCGTCCTGGCACGCCTGCCTGACGCACCCGGCGGCACCAAAGGCATCTCTCTCTTCATTGTTCCGCGCAATGAAGCTGAATCACTAAACCACAAGAATGTGAATTGCGGTTCTATTGAACACAAGATGGGTATTCATGGAAACGCAACAGCGGTTCTCAACTTTGATGATGCGCAAGGCTTTCTCATTGGTCCGGAAAACGAAGGCTTGCGCTGTATGTTCACTTTCATGAACTTCGCGCGATTGGGTACGGCGCTGCAAGGCATGGTAGCAGCAGAGTTGAGCTATCAGGGGTCCTTGGCTTATGCCAAAGATCGCCTCGCCATGCGTGCACTTTCCGGGCCAGTCTTTCCCGAAAAACCCGCTGATCCCATCATAGTTCACCCCGACGTACGTCGCATGCTGCTAACGCAGCGTGCCATCTCCGAAGGTGGCAGAGCGATGATTTACTACTGCTCGCAATTAGGCGATGTAGTCCATGCCAAGAACAGTAGTGAAGAAGATATCGAGGAAGCCGAAGCGATCATGAGTGTGCTGACACCGATCGCCAAAGCCTTCCTGACCGAGACCTGATACGAGGCAGCCAACCTTGGATTACAGGTGTTTGGAGGTCATGGTTACATTCGTGAATGGGGTATGGAACAGATCGTAAGAGATACCCGAATTAGCACCTTGTATGAAGGCACCACCGGGATTCAAGCGCTGGATCTAATCGGGCGCAAAGTGCTGGCAGACCGAGGAAAGATGTTGCGTTTCTGGACTCGTATCATTCATCGCTTCTGTCGCGATAACGACAAACGCAAAATGCAGGAGTTCATAAAGCCGTTACGCAGGTACTACCGGGAGTGGGGAGGCTTCACCAACAAGATTGGTCTCAAGGCGATGAAGAATCGAGATGAAGTAGGCGCAGCAGCCTATGACTACCTCATGTATTCAGGTTACGTGAGTCTTGCCTATTTCTGGGCCAAGATTGCCGATGCCGCTTACGACAAGCTGGAAGCCGGAACCGATGATCCGGATTACTATCAGGCCAAGATCAAGACCGCCAGATTCTATTACAAGAAGTTGCTGCCGCGGGCCAAGATGCACAAAGAAGTGATGATGAGCGGCGCCAAGACTCTACTGGATCTTAAACAGGAAGATTTTTAACCACCCCTAGTCTGCAAAATCTTAACTCCAGACAGACTCTTGTCTGATTGCAACCGTTTATGCCTGATCTTTATAAGTGTGTCCTGACCCTTATTGCACACTATTCAACAACTCATTTAGGTCAGTTCTGAATACTAACTTCTAAACGAGACCTGGTTCGGGCTAGCCTGTTATTCAAGTGCAGAGTCGCCTATCCGCACGTCTCCGAGGGATTTGTGAAATTCACTATCCCTCAGTAACAAATCTCACCAACTCTTCGTCTAACTCCCCATAAACTATCCGCCCACCTCACCAACCTCGTCTGAAAGCCCCGTAATTCGGGCCCTCTGGAGTTGGCCCGTGGTTTGCTGTGGTTTACAGTAACTGCAGTGTAAAAACGCTTATAGTGGCAATAACTACACTGTGGGAACTATGAGTTATAGTGGCTTCAGCCTCTAACGATTCGATAACAAAGAAAACAGGATTGTGGCCAATTATCTGGCCTATGGGCTTACATGTTGCAACAGACCAAGATTGCCAATGCCATCACGGTTGAAACCCGTGACCTTCGACTCGACTACGGTGAGCTCACCGCAGTCAGCAACGTCAATCTGCAGATCACCGCCGGCGAGATCTATGGCCTGGTTGGGCCTAACGGCGCGGGCAAGAGCAGCCTGCTCAAGATGCTGGCAAACCTGAACCGCCCTACCTATGGGGAAATCTTCATTAATGGCATTGATCTGGCTGAAGATCCATGGAGCATTCATCGTGACGTTGGATACATGCCTGATCTTTCGCCGGTGGCGCCTGAGCTGAAAGTCTGGGAGTTCCTGGAGTTCTTCGCTGCGGCTTATGACATACCGGCCCACGAACGCAAAGCCCGAGTCGAAGAATGCCTGGAACAAGTGAAAATGGCTGAACACCGGGAGGCCTATGGCAAGGGATTGTCCCGCGGCATGATGCAACGGGTCGTACTGGCCAAGACTTTAATTCCTCGCCCAAAGATTTTGCTGCTGGATGAACCCGCCAGCGGCATGGACCCCATAGCCCGCATCAATCTGAAGAACATTCTGGTCGATCTTAGCCACCAGGGTGTCACCACCATTGTGTCATCGCACATTCTCACGGAGTTGGGTGATATGTGCACCTCCCTGGGCATCATGCACAAAGGAGAATTGGTTAAGACCGGCAATAAAGCCAGTCTTCTGGTAGAACATCCTGTACACACCCGTTCACTCACTGCACTGCTGGAAGACTTCACTATCGACGGCGGTAGAGTAATCACGGTTTTAGAAGCCAATGAACACGTGTCTGAGATAGTTCACGAAGGGGGCGCGTTCGTCATTAGTTTCAGCGGTGATGAAATAGCGGAGGCTGAACTGCTTCGGGAACTCATCGAGGCAGGCGTAAAAGTGACTTCCTTTAGCCGTGAGACCGCCAGTATGGAAGACGTATTGGTGAAACTGGTGGCGCCGGAACAGCAAGCTGAATCTGCGGCGGAGGGAGAGGACCATGACTGATGCAACGATAGCAAATATGTTGCGGCTTCCCAGCACTTCTCGCATCGCAGAGTACCTAACGGTTTGGAAAAATCCTATCGTCTGGAAGAACTTTCAGTCGCGTATGCGTATGCAGTCAGTGTTTAGTTTCCTCCTGGTCTTTGTCCTGGCAACCTTTATGACCTTTACCACCTACGGCGGAATAATGCGGCTGCAAGGTGATCCGGTCGCCGCTGCCCGAACCGCCATTGTCCCTCTGGCAATCCTGCAGTGGATCATTCTCATGCTGTCCGCAACCGGGCGCATTACTTCCGGCATCATTCACGAACGAGTGACAGGAACCATTGAGTACACCCGACTCACACCGCTCAGCCCACTCGATAAAGTAATCGGGTACCTGTTTGGCCTGCCTGTCCGCGAGTACTTGCTGTTCCTGCTCACAATGCCGTTTATGATTTTTCTGCTGGTGATCGGCGAGATTCCAATCTCGGTAGTCATCCCGGTTTATCTGGTGTTCTTCTCATCAGCGATATTGTTCCACATGCTGGGGATGGTATTGGGACTCGTACTGAAAGAGTGGCGACTGTCCGTGGTGTTTACTATTGGTTTGGTCATCGCTGTCAACTGGGTATTGCCGTTTTTTTCCTATCTCGGATTCCCATTTCTGCAGTATCTCACTGTCCGCCCGGTGTTCGCGGAAAAAATTACTCCCTTGCTACCAACCGACGCCGTGCCGCAATTGGAAGACGCTCCGGCGCTCATCACTGATCTGACTACAGGGGTTGATTTCTATGTATGGGAAGTGTCGACCACGGCATTCTGCCTGATTCTACAGGGACTCATTGTTTTTACCCTTGCACTCATGGTGTACAGGAAGTGGGAGAACGATTTTGGGCATTCCTTAAGCAAGACCTATGCAATGTTCTTCTATATTGCCTTGCAATTGTTTTGCATTGGAACTCTGTGGCCAAATTTGGTGTTTAATTCTGAGTCCCTCATCGCCGCAGGATTGATGAATGATGATTCATTGATAGAAGAGTTTGCCTTCATTATTCCTTTGAGCTATGGCTTCTTTTCTATCGGAGTGGTGTACTGGTTGGTCTATGTCACCACACCGAGTCATGAGGACTATCGCAGCGGCCTGTTGCGTTCGCAGAAACTGGTTCAAATGAATCAGCAGCCACTGTCGCGTTTCGACGATCAGGCTGGAGGGCTACTTACCACTTCATTCCTGGCAATCGCAACTTTCCTCTTCATACTGGTCGTGGAAATTGTCATGACAGAAATGGGCCCCCTCGGTGAAGTTTCCCCTGACACCATGGGGCTACTGCGATTACCAATGATCGCGATGCTGGTGATTTTTTACTTTGCCATTTCCCTGGAGTATTTACAGCTGAGCCGCTTCGCCCTGTTATTTCTGATGGTGTGGATCGTTCCCATCTTGTTGGCTGTGTTCCTTGGAGTCGCCCTGGAAATGGAAGAAGAGGTCCTGTACATCGCCAGTGGTTCACCACTCACCATGGTAGTCCTTGCTGCGCAGGGATTATTGAACGATTGGATGAATGAGGGCGAAATCGCCATCGTGCGCAATTCCTTCTGGACAGGTACCCTGTTTATCCTTTCCATCACAGCCGTCCTTGGCTACCAGTTGCAGAAGCAGCGGCAACGAGTCAAACAGCTTGTCTCTTCGCAGCAGTGAAGCGGCTTCCTTAGGCACCCACTTAGGTATCAGGTACCCAACTGCAGTTCAGCTTTGATTAAGCTGTTCAGCGGCAAGCTTCGTCCTGTTAATCAGTAATAATTCTAAACGGTAGAAAAGTCTGCCTTTCCAGGGGGTATCAATGAGAGTCCTATTCTTGCTGGTCGCACTGCTTGCCAGTGCCTGCACCAGCTCAACTGTAATTCGATCATCCGATCCTGAATCAAGAATCTATGTGAATGGCGAGTATATGGGAACGGGAGAGGCGTTTTACTCCGATGAAAAAGTCGCTTTTTCACGCAACAAGGTTGAGATCAGAAAAGATGGCTGCCAGTCGGAATACCATAGCTTCCGTCGCAATGAGGAAGCGGACGTAGGTGCAATTGTCGGCGGAATATTCCTGACCGTTCCGTTTCTATGGGTTACCGAGTACAAGCCCTACCATAGCTATGAATTCCAGTGTCAGAACAATGCAGCAGGCTCTGACTAGAGAAAGTTTCTGCTAATTGAACTAACACCACTCGGGATTACACAGAAGGGTGGCGTTGGTGCCAATTTGTTGCCTGCTGGTACGCATGGCCGATTTGACAGAGAGTCGCCTCGCTCAAGTGGCGACCAAGTAACTGCAGACAATAGGGCCAATTGGATTCGTTAAAGCCACAGGGCACTGAGAGTGTTGGTGTACCAGCGAGGTCTGCGGGTATGGTGAATTGACCTTGAAAGTTCTTCACCACCGCTTTCATGTCTTCTGCATCACCGTACTGGGGTGGTTGCTCTACGGGAAACACCATGCCGCCGGACGGGCAGACAACAGCATCCACTTGCTCCAGTTGCTTTATGAACTTTTCGCTGAATGCTGCCCGTTTTGATTTTGCTTCCTGATAATCTGCCTCGCTCATGTTCCGTCCCATCTCCAGTACACTACTGAAATAGCCACCGTATTCGTTTGCACGTGCTGGATAAAATTCCTGATGGGCACGGAAGGCTTCATATCCGGTGAGCGGTAACCAGAGGTTTCGGTAGTCCATCGGACCTTCCGTTGGCATTTCCACTGTAACCAGTTTAGCGCCTAGAGATACCATCACGTCCAAAGCTTTCGCAATTGCTGCGACTAATCCCACATCGGTCCCTTTGCTTAAGTAGTCTTCATCAACACCCAATGTAATACCAGAAAGATCATTCCCTAATCGCTCGGTAACCTTGCTGACAGGATCAGTCAGAGAGGTGGAGTCGCGCTCATCATGGCCGGCAATCACTTCAAACATGGCGCTGGCATCTTCCACAGTTCGCGCCATCGGCCCCACGTGATCTAAAGATTCTGCGAGGGCCAATACACCATGACGACTAACCCTGCCCCAGGTAGGTTTTAGCCCTACCACGCCATTAGCCATGGCGGGGTAACGAATTGAACCACCGGTATCGGTGCCAATTGCTGCAAAGCACAGACCCGCAGCAACCGCGACGCCTGACCCGGAAGATGAAACTCCAGACCATAGTTGCGAATCCCAGGGATTCACTGGAATCGGGAACTCAGGGTTGTAAGCAGAAAGTGCACCTTCGGTTAGATTAAGTTTCCCTAACAATACTGCCCCTGCGGCAGCCAGACTTTCAACGACACTGCCATTAAAGTCCGGCACAAAATCTCGCCTGACCTGCAGGCCACCCACCGTAGGAATGTCCTTGGTATAGCAAAGATCCTTCACAGCCACCGGTATGCCATGTAGGAGACCGAGGTAATGGCCTGACTGAATCGCCTGCTCAGCCAATTCAGCCTGTTGCAGCGCAAGATCTGCAGTAACAGTCGCATAGCTTTTGAGCCGGGGGTCCACGGCCTCAATGCGTTGCAACATTGCTTTGGTGAGTTCAACTGGCGAGATTTGCCCGCTTTGGATCTTCCCAGCGACAGCGGAAAGGCTCAGGTAATGCAGTTCGTCCATGGGCTCAACATGTTTGATTCAGCTTCAGAGGTAGAGTCGCCTAGAGACTGAAAGAACGCAAGGCTCATGCGTTCGACGATAATCAGGAGAAGGACTTCGATGCAGAGATGTTGAATAAGCTGCGCGCAGAACTCAATGCGTTGGATGACAACGAATGAGTTCTGCCGAACTAAGGAAATCTACTGAGAAACCTGCTGGCTAACGGGTACGCCAACGGTTTTGATGATATGCACCAGAATCCGGGCGGGCTCAGTATCGCTGGCATTCGCCGACACTGCATGAATGTCGTCTGGATTCTCGTAGAACATTTCTCCCACCGACAATGTTTGCAGCTCACCTCCTGCCACCTGCATATTGACGACTCCCTCCAATACATACACAAAGACATGGGCGTTATGCCGATGTGGAGGTGAAGACTGTCCCGGTTCCATATCAATCTCCAGTACCAATACCTCCTTGTCATCTCCAAGAGCTGGCAAAGGGAAATTCAGCAGTGGCCCATCGGCTGCATGAAGACTGGTCGTTACAGCGAAGACCGTGAGTGCGAGTAAAGTGTTAAACAGTTTAGTCATCTCGAATTACCTCTTCAGGGTGCCGGTACCGCGTGCCCAATCATCGTATTCCCTTCGAACACGGCTCGATCCATAACATTTTGCGCATCTACGAAAATGAAATCGAATTCACCGTTATCATTGCTATCTCTATGCAGCATAACAATCATCATCTCACCGGCCTCAAGGCCTTTATAGACTTCGATACTAACGTCGCGGTTGACTCCTGATTTTAGAAACTGACGGCCCACGACTCTGTCACCATTAGGCGCGCCATTTTCAAAAGGATGAATTACTAACCAACCATCGCCATCGATAGTGATCTCGTCAATGGTTAAAGTGTTGCCGTCACGCTTCATCGTCTCGATTTTGATCCAGTTGCTTTCACCATTGCCAATACTGATCTGGGCGCTGGCATTATGTATGAAGCCAAGCTGCATAACTGAAATCATTACGGCTAGTTGGCAAAGACGGCTGACTGCTGAACTTACTTTCATCCTGTGTCCTCCTATGTCTCCCTATGCTTACTTACGGGATAGGCTACAAACCTACAACAAACAAAAAGGGCAGTGCTTACACTCCAAAGCCTGCCCTCTTAACACTCACTATCGCTAGCGAGCATTGATTACTGTCTAGTGACAGTTTTTACACTTTGTTGACTGCACCTGCCATGGCTTCCATGACTTCGGCAATCACTTTGCGTGATGAAGCGATATTCATCCGCATGCGACCCTGGCCACCTTTTCCGTAGTCAACACCAGGATTGAGATACACCCCGGAGTTATAAACCATCCAGTCACGGAAATAGTGTTCAGTAGACCGCGCCTCTTTTTCTTTGGCTGCTTCTTCGGCACCAATTGCAGCAATGGTCTTACTGAAATCCAGGAACGTCATATACGTACCTTCATTACGTGTGTAGCCAACAGTCGGCATATGTTGCTTCACGTAGTTTTCGATAAAGGTGTGGTTGTCATCCATGTAAGCATTGGCCTGCTCGAACCAATCACGCCCTTCCTGATACGCTGCAATGTTGGCGACCACGCCCAGAGTGCTTAACTCAGCACGATGGTACTGATTAACCCGCTGCAACATAGTAGGCGACTTGGAGTAATAGTAGGCATTTTTCATACCCGCCAGATTGAATGTCTTGCTGATAGCGGTGAAAGTCAGACTATTATTTACCACCGCCTGATCGGGCAGGCTGGAGAAAGCTGTGAACTTCTGCCCATTACGAATCACATCGCAATGAATCTCATCGGATAACACAACGATGTCCCGCTCCAGAGCCATGCGGCCCAGGCGCAGTAACTCATCTTCGTGCCAGACATTGCCGGTGGGATTTTGCGGGTTGCAGACGATCAGGGCACGGACGTCTGGCGTCATCTTCGCTTCCAGATCATCCCAGTCGAAGGTGTAGCGACCATCCTTCTTCACCATCTCGCTGTCTACCGTGTCGATATTGGCAGCGCGAGCCATGGTGTAGAAACCAGAATAGGCAGGTGTTGGAATCAGGACTTTGCCGCCTACTGGGATAAAGGAACGCATGGCGGCGATCATGCCGGGATAGACACCATCAGACAGAGTCACCATGTCGGTGCTGATGTCGTTGTTCAGGTAATTCCCATTCCACTTAACAATTTCTTCGCGCAGCTCATTGGTGCTACTCATATAGCCCCAGCTATGGTGCTTGATGCGGTCTTGCAGCGCCTCAGTAATGCAGGGGGCGCATTCGAAGTCCATAGACGCAACACCCATCCCATATTTGAATTCGCCATTGGGATAGCTGCGTGGAGGTGAATCCCAGCGGGAGCAGTTGCTTCCCACTCGGTTGTAGACAGTATCGAAATCGTATTTGCCGTTAGCCAATCTCGGATAGCTGTCAGAAGCACTCCGTCCTTCCTGCGCGCTTGCCTGGGGAGCGGCGGCCAGGGTTCCAGCTGCTCCCGCCAGCGCAGTAAAGCTGGCATTCTTCATGAAGGTTCTTCTGTTTAGACCTGCGTTTTTTGTCATCGCGGTGCCCTCTTACGACCTTTTTATTGCTTGTGTTGTGTGATTTATTGGGAATTTGTGCGCTAGGCGAGTTTCCTCGTTAAAATTTGTTACAAATCTGTAACCAGCTTATTCCGTTTAGGGGCTGAGATCAAAGGAAATGATCTACAGTCCGCCCTCCGCCTCCAGACGCTCCTGAACACGGGCGCCCCGGAGGATATTTACCATGCCGTAATTGCCCTCATGGCAGGCATATTCGTAGAGCAGGCCACCCACTTTGGTCATTGGTACCACAGCGGTAAATTTGTCTGTGTAGGTGGCTGGATCCTCCACCGTGAACTCATAGTCTACGGTGAATTCGTCCACTCGCGTGAAACGCTCAGTCAAGGTCTTCTGCAGGGAGGTCCCGGAGCTGCCGAAGCTGGATGACAATCCGTTGAAATTTCTGGTCACTACAACCAGAGTGTCACCCTCCCAGTAGCCTTTGGAATCGCCGGTCCACAATCGGACATCATTGGACAAGGCGGCTATTTCAGCTGCTGAGTCATAGAGCGGGACGATGCGCGCATCATGAATCATCTCAGTCATCAGCACCGCAGTATTCTTACTCTGAAAGATTTGCACGTTGTTGTTGTACAGGCTGGGAACAAAGGGTGGGCCTGCGTTAAAACCGATGATGCAACGCTCACTCAATCCCCGGTCCTCTGGCCCATCGGTTCCTATACCTCCGGCCGCAATACGCACGGGTCGGACTTCCCCTGTTGTGTCGCCGCCGTACATACCCTGGCGAGCTATTGCGCCTTCCACTAAGGGAGGCAACTGCCCGTTCTCAGGATAGACGATGTGAGATGTTCTCACCGTATCGCCGATCCCGGCATTCTCAATCCAGAAATCATTATAGGACTCGTCCACCCCTTCAATGTTAAGAGCGGAATCTGAGGCTTCGTCGATGGCGGCACGTCTGGCCCGAATCTCTTCGATTTCTTCTGCCGTTAGAAACTGTCGGTCTCCAAATTGTCTAGGCCGTTGCATGGGAACATCGGATGAGAAATTCCATACGCCTTGCAGGTCTGGCTGCCCCCACTCGGTACGCGGAACAACATAATCATTCTGAGCCAATACAGTCAGGGGTAGAAGCCCTGCAATGGCAATAAAACAAGAGGTGATTTTCTTCATAACATTCCTAATATGCTCTGGTGCGCTCTTCCCCGATTCAGGTGATCCTGTTCTGCAAAACGACGATGAGAAGAAACTGAGGGGAACCGTGAAATATCAAAGCGCAGATTCCTGGTTTCCAGGAACTAGGATCTGGATTGAGTACGGCCCCAACACACGGCGTTGAGGCTCGACTCAAGAAAGCTTTATCCCAGCACCTTGCGGAACACATCCACGGCCACTTGCATCTCTTCCATACTGCCCAGAGAGATACGGCAATGCGTGTGTTGCAGGGGTGGAAAATCACGACCAACAATCACTTTGTGAGGACTACACAGATTTCTCACATTGGATGCTGGTTGCTTGAGATTTGGAAAGATGTGGTTGGTATGGGACTCCGGTGTGTCATAACCAAGATCAGCCAGGGCTCCAACAACGAAGTTACGCACACGGGTATTCTCTTCCCGCTCCCATTCCAGATGTTCAACATCCTCGAATGCGGTCAGTGCAGCGACTGCACTGAGCATGGCCACGTCCCCCATGCCCCAGGAACCGCGAATTTCTCGCAGCGTTTCTGGTTGAGCCAGTGCATAACCGATACGCATTCCGGCGAGCGCATGGGCCTTGGAGAAAGAACGGGTAATAAACACGTTCTTGAATTCCTTGGTCAGGGCATGGCCCGTTTGCATCTTGGCTGGGTCAGCATAGTCGATATACGCCTCATCCAAATGCACGTGGGTATCGGGTGAAGCGGCCAGAACCGCGCGCACCGCTTTGTCGATTGCCTGCGGGCTGTGCACCGTGCCGGAAGGATTATTCGGATTACAGAAATAGACCAGACCTGCTCCTCTGGACACCGCCACCATGGCATCTAAATCAAGCTTGGCATCTTTATCCAGTGGGATCTGTTTGATTGGAGCACCGATCTGCCGCGCAGTGCCTTCGCTGGTAGAAAAAGTTGGACCCGCAGTAACCAGTGGTTTGTCTTCACTGCAGTAAGCCCGAACCGAGGCCTGCAACAACCAGGTAGAACCTGAAGCCAGCAGCACGTGATCTCTTGGCACATCGAAGCGGGAAGCTATAGTGTCCTGCAGTTCGGGAACGAAGTCTGGTGCATAGCCACGACCAACTCGATAGTTGGTGTACTTACGAATTGCCTCAAGGGTTTTAGGGCCAGGGCCGCGGCCACTCTCATTCTGATTGAGATGAATCTCTCCCCGATCAAACACACCGGCATGATGGTCAGAACGGGCTTGAGCAAATACGGGACTGCTGATAATGGTGGAGCCACCAATCAATCCGGCGGCGGTGCCGAATCCTGCTGATTTGACGAATCCACGACGGCTTATTTTCATTATGCTTCTCCTGGTCCGGAGCGCCCGGAACCATGGTTCGGTGAGTAGGACACGTTGCCAGCATCATAGCGCTGGCGGCATGGAAATGCCACGCAAACCGGGGCTTTTCAGCGATTTTGTAGGACCCGCCGATGTGCACAAAACAGGGTATTTTAGGAGCTGTAATAGCATTGACCCGCCCCAAATAAGGGCATACTCTGAAATTCGAGATTTCCCGAATTTTGCCACGCTGTGGCGTCATGACCGCTGATGAAATCAATAACAAAAATTGCCCCCCTGGCCATCGTCCTGAGCCTTTTGACCGCTGGCGTTTCAGCCCAGACAAGCGACGACCTGGCAGCCCAAGCCAGGCAGCTTGAGTCCCAAGTTGCCGAGATCGCTGAAGGTACCTACGACCAGGCCAGCATCGAACTGTTGCGCTCGCTGGCTACCACCTACGCCCGATTGCAACAGGTTGAAGAGGCTTATGTCGCCTATACCGATGCATTGCAGGCAATCCGAATCGCCGAAGGGCTGGCCAGCGAATCGCAGCTTCAGTTGCTTGATGAGTTCAATGTGCTGCTGTTTGAGCAGCAGGACTGGGAGACCCTGGATGCCCATTTCCATCTGAGTACCGATATTGCGGCCCGCCTGTACGGCCCGGCCGACCCGCGTTATCAGGATGCTGCAAGAACACTGGCAAGCTGGAAGATTCGGGCCTTCCAGACTGGACTCTACGAAGGGCGCGGGGATCGTTCTATTCAGCAGGCGGCGGAGATTTATCGCGGCTTCGCCGAACACCTGGATGCTGATGCCCCGGATTACGAGCAGAAGCTGGCCACTTATCTGTCCGCCAGAGGGCTCGCTTATTTTTATTCCGCCAGCCATGTCGCCAGCCTGCCCCTGGAAGAATTTCGAGCCGCCCCTCAGTACAACAATGTGCAAAGCTGTATTCCCACCATTCTTTCTATAGACGGCAGTGCCCAGCCATCAGCTGCAGCCTGTCAGGTCAACCAAAGCAGCGACCCGGAGTACTTTGCTTCGCAGCAACGAGAAAAGAGCCAGGCTGTGCGCGGACACTTGGGTAATATGCGTCAGAGTTTCCAGGAAGCTATCGAAGCTGTTGATGCAAACCCCAATGCCTCATTAAGGGATCGCGCGATTGCTATTTTGAATTATGGCGATGCGAATATGCTGGCCGAGGATTATCAAAGAGCCCGTTCCCAATATGCACGGGCTTACGAACTGCTTAGTTTCAATGAAGAGTCCATCAAGTTACGAGACGAATTAATGGATCAGCCGACCAAGGCCTTTCAAGGCGTTATTGGTGAGCTCCGCTTTGACAATCGTCTGCAAGGAAATGTGGCACTTGGCACTATTTCATTTGATGTAAGTGATCGCGGAGAAATTCAGAACATCGACATCCAAGGTTCGGAAGAAGCACTGTCACAAGAAAACATTGGCGCTATCGCCATGATGCTTGGCCAGGCAGCTTATCGCCCGCGTATCGTTGACGGCCGACCTGTCGCCAGCCGAATCACTCTCTCTGCTGCAGATTTGTAAGCGCTAAATTGCCAGCGGCGCATCGAAGCGAATCTGATAGCCTACCTTATCATCTGAAAACCCGGCCGATTTATAAAACGCTTCCATCGCACTGGTGCGTTGCTGGGTCATGAGAGCGATCTTGTAGCAATCCTTGCTGACCGCAGTGCGCGCTGCCACGAGCAAAAGGTTTTTGCCAACTCCTTTATTTCGCTCTGTTTCAGTTACGATGATGTTTTCGATGATGCCGAATGGTCGTCCTGACCAACTGAGGTTGGCACAGATGTTCAGCGTGCAGGTGCCGATAAGCTCACCGCCTTTAAATGCTCCCAGCACCACACCGCCGCTGCTAACAATTCTGCTATAGATTTCCCGAACGTCGTTTTCGCTGAGTGTCTTGATGTCGGGTAGTTGGAATTCATCCAGAAGGGACATAGCTTGCCAGATATCGCTGATCTGGACTGGTCTGACCTCTACCTCACTCAGTCGCTTCATCATGGTGACATTGGGTTCGGATTCGCGAATGCGTTCAAAACGTTCGCGCAGAAACTCCGGTGCCGTCATGCCACCAATCTCCTGCATGCCCACTTGCTCAAACAAGCCACGCTGAGATTTGAAACACAAGCAAAAAGCCTCGGCGATGCCCAGCTCCGAATCAATAGCGGCTAACAGTGAAGTGGCTACACCCCGCCCACGGGCTTCGGATTTGACGTAAAGGGAACGGATAACGAAAACAGGATCGTCGAAAGCAAGATTAGCTGCGCCCACAATCTCATTTTCTAATTCACTGACGAAATACAAGTCGTTGCGGGAATGGCCAAAAGATCTCCCCCACTCTGCATAGAGTGCTTCTATTGCCGGATGGTCTGCTTCGATCGCGACTCGGGTCAGCGGGGTCATCGTTGATCAGCCATTGCTCATTGTGAAGGAGGAGCCAGGTCAGTGTGCTGTGCAAACTCCAGCTTGTTAAGTAGTCACTGCTCCAGAATATGTCCAGACGCTGGTATGCACCCATATCCGTGAAACCAAAATCTCCGACAACTGCCGGTCAATCTTGGTGCAAAAACGGCTTGTCTAAGGCCAAAAAAGCGCAAGCGGAAAAGTTATGTCAGTTTGTAACAGAGGCGAGGAATTTCGGGGCGATGCCAGTAAAATCCCCACTCGAAAAATCAGGTGCTTGGTCCCCGCTCGGACCTTTCTAGAAATTTCCAGAATTAAAAAACATGTTCCGATCTTTGACTCGTCCTTCGCCTCGACATCGCTTTCGGTTTTCCAATCTAAAGCCGTCAACACTGCTGCGATGCAGCGCTATGCTGACGGCTCTGTGTGTCATCCCGATGACAAGCCAGGCTCAAGATACGATCGGCGATGGCTCAACAGTCGTCTATCCTGCCGACTACTTCACCGAGTGGCAGCCAATTACGGCTCAGGACATGCTAATTCGAATTCCCGGCCAAGACAATCGGGGACCAGGTGGTGGATCACGTGGAGGTTCACCCGGTGGCTTTTCCGGGAATCCAACTCGCGGTGGACGCGGGCTTGGTGCGGGCAACACCGGCACCGAGATCATGATTAACGGCAAACGCACGGCCGGTAAAAACAATTCAACCGATCAACTGCTGAGTCGTATCGCCTCTTCCCAGGTGCAAGAGATTCAGATCATTCGTGGTACCTCCGGTGATCTCGACGTTCGCGGAAGTGGCCAGGTCATTAATGTCGTCTTATTGGACGCCCTGTCATCAACCAGCTTCTCTTATGGCGCGACGGTAAATTACGCCCAGGACGATACCATGTTGCCTGGTGGCAACATCGCGCTCAATGGCCAACAGGGTTCTTTGGATTATCTGTTAACTCTCCGCAGTTCCCCTCGCTACTCGAATAGCCTTAACAACGAAAGCAGCGTGTTAGGCGATTTCACACCGAACGACACCGTACTGGAAGAAGTTACCCGCGACGGCGAGAATCATGAGTTAAGTTTCAACCTTGGTTATGCGTTCGCCAGCCTGGGCACGTTGCAGGTCAACGGTCTCTATGCGCAGCGGGATGCGCCTACGGAGATCGATCGTGTCACCACAAATCTGTTAACCGACCCTGTGCAGTATCTGGTAGAACGCGAAGACAACCCCAATACTCGGGACAACTGGGAGTTGGGGTTCGACTATGAGTATTCATTCAACAATGGCGCGCGTTTCAAACTCCTGGGCATTGCCAATCAGGATAACAACGATTTTACGCGCCAACGGTTTGAGCGTTTTCCTGATAACACAGACGAGCTAAATCTGTTTCTGAATCTGAACGCCATTACCGAAGAGAAAATTCTCAGGGGTTCCTACACCTTCGACATGTTCGATAGCCAGAATGTCGAGATAGGAGTTGAGCGTGCTCAGACGACTCTGGATTCATCATTACGTTTGGGGTCGCTTACAGCGGAAGGAACACCATCGCCTGAGGTAGGTGGTCTGATTCCGGTACCAGTACCTAACAATGCAAATTCTGTGGTCGAAGAAATTCGCTATGAGCCTTTTGCCATTCACAACTGGCGCATTAATTCACAGCTGACTCTCGAATCCTCGTTGCTGTACGAAACGTCGGAAATCACTCAGTCAGGCAGTGTGACCAACAAGCGGGACTTTGACTTCATTAAGCCCAAGGTCGACCTGCGGTATGACATCACACCCATGCTGCAGGTGCGCGGTACCATCGAACGCATAGTCAATCAGTTAAGCTTCTCTGATTTCGTCGCAGCAAATGATGATCAAGATAACGACTCCAATACCCTTGGGGGTAATGCCAACCTAAGACAGCAGACGCAGTGGCGTTATTCCTTTAATGGTGAATACCGATTGCCCAATGATGTTGGTGTATTAAGCGCATTGTTTTGGTATGCCGATCACACCGACGTGATCGACTGGATTGACGTAACCACTTCCGAAGATAACCTGGCATCGGTCAATGGCAATATTGGCGATGGCAGAGAATTTGGTACCAACCTTAATGCCAGTATGCGTATGGGCATGATCGGACTACCCGATCTCCTGGTCAATGTGGCTCTGGATTTACAGGACTCAGAAGTTATCGACCCATTCCTTGGTGTTGAACGTCGTTTCCGTTTCTTTAATCGTGGTCAGTTCAGATTGACTACACGCCACGATATTCCGCAATGGCGCTTTAACTGGGGCATACAATACTTCGACCGTATCGACGGTGGTATGTTCATGTATGACTTACAGGATTTTGAGTTTACGGTTGGAGAGCCTTTCCATGGCATCTTCGCCGAGTACCGTGACCGCCGCGGCACAACCTACCGTTTGGATATCGGCGCCTTTACTGACGGAGCACAATGCCGGGAACGCTGGCGGTACGTAGGCAGGCTTTCGGATAACATCCTGGAAGAACTGGAATACCGCTGCACGCATAGTGGCGTGCGTCCGTCG
Source organism: Pseudomonadales bacterium (assembly GCA_022360535.1). Taxonomy (GTDB): domain Bacteria; phylum Pseudomonadota; class Gammaproteobacteria; order Pseudomonadales; family Pseudohongiellaceae; genus UBA9145. The sequence goes on from JAKSCP010000383.1 coordinate 22,351, forward strand.
TTCAGTATTACTGGAACTTTCTAACGCGATTGCGGGTTTCGTTAGGGTGCAGAGCCAAATACTGCGGTGCGCACCTCGCCTTCGTGGACATAGAATACCGCATCATTGACCAACACCGAGCGATCTCCAAAGGTGTTGAAGAATGGCACGAACACGCCCAATTCCTCCGTAGAATCCCCTTCCACATAACCGGTCTCAGTAACCCCTGTATCGGTGACTTCAAACAAATAGAGACCTTTGTTGGTAAACGAATACCAGGAGCTGGGTGCATCAGGATCAAAACCTTCGTAATTCGGTTCAGTTTCGTTCACTTGAATGGGAATGGCGAATCGAAAGGGCGAAGCTGCGGTTGCAGGTAAGAATGAAATGCCGTGATGGTCGGTTAACACTTCCGACTCAGAACCGCGTTTACCATAGACCAGTGCATTGATTTCTTCTGGTGATTCTGGATCGGACACATCGAACAGGCTGACCTTGACCCCCTGATACCAGGCGCCGCGGGCAAACCCAAAATCTGAGGAACCATCGTCGGGAATAGCGTCCTTGCCAAATCCCAATAACAGATTTTCACCCACGGGATGCAAGTAGTCGGAATAACCTTCAATTTCCAACTCTCCCGTGATGACTGGCTCATCCTGATCGGAAAGATCGACCACATACAGTGGATCGATGACTCTGAAAGTCACGAGATAGGCACGGTCACCGACAAACCGTGCTGCAAACAATTGCTCACCAGGCTTACCGATACCGTCGATGAAGTCTATTGATTCCAGTTCGTCGCCGTCTTCCTTAAGGACGGTGAGTCGAGTACTTGAGGTGTCGTTCCAGGTTGATCCGATAGACGTGACCACATTTAAGTATTCACCACTGTCGCCACCGGCTCCCATGCGAAAAGAACGTTTGTCTTCAGCCCAACCCAGATGACCGCGAACTTCTCCGGAGGCGGCATAATCCACACCATCCTCAGTCAACACGAACTTGTGAATAGCAGTGGTATGTTCAGGGTCATAAAACAGCGCATCGGCTGCCAGGACTTGATACTCATACTGGGTAGTCGCCAGGTACAGTGCTTCAGTAGTCATGTACACGGTTTCCGTATTACCCAGGAAACAAGTGCTGTCGAAATCAGATGGATCACCGAGAGGAATCGTGGTCACCGTGATGATGCTTGGATTACGATTTTCGTTCAGAGAATTGGTTGCGATGTAGCAGTCCTTGCTTTCAATAAGATCACGAGGGTCCACATTGGGCATTTCAACTTTCGGTAGCAGTGTGCTTAGAGTTGCTGTCTCCAGAGCAGCAGAATTACTTTGCCGGGATTCTTCAGTGAAGGCATAGGGAATGAAACCCTCGAAGCCGGGCGAGTATCGAGTAACAATATAGAGCTGATCGCCAACGCGCCGACTCGAAATCAAAGTGCCATCGATAACCATACGTTCTGTAAGGCTCAGGTCTGCCGGGTCCGAGGCATCGAGGAATTCAAGCTCCACTTCGTTGCTGCCCCACCCCCAAAAATCGAGCCAGGCAATATAGGGATTGAAGCCCGATAGAGTAACGATCATGTCGTTGCCGCTTGGGCTATCCTGAATGAGGTACATGCTATTGGTAGCACTGGGGAATTCATTGACTTCGGTTGGCGGTTCATACAAACCTACCTCTTCTGCAGCTGGAGTCGTCGCATCCAGTTCAAAGGTGGCAATGCAATTTTCGAATCCACAATTGCGCAACACATACAGAAACTCACCGTCTGTCTTCACAGTATCTGCTTCATCGACTCCGACCTCTTGCACATTGGTCGCCGAAACCTGGGCGGAACCCCCCGCGCTACTGTCCGTTGATTCTGCTACTGCGAAAGTTTGCAAGGCCACTCTGTTGAAATCGCTACTCGCCCCTTCCAACATTCCTTGTTTTAAATACGCTTCCATCGCCGCATCAGAACGAAACACATGCAAGGTATCTTGTTTGGACGAATGCACCGTAAAGCTGGCAGAAGAACTGGATACCTGAAGCTCTTCACCTTCTACCTGGTAAGCCGCCCACACTTCGTAGTCGCCTGCGAGCAACAGGTCGTCGCTAAATAGACTGAATTCGATGTTGCTGCCAAGTTGAGCCGACCCCATTCGAGCCAGTGAAAACGGATCTCCATCCCATTCCCGCCAACCGAAGATAGTACGCTGATACCAATTCTCTTCATGCAGCGCCACAAGAAAAAGGTCCGCATCCTTGCCAGAATCCTGACTCCGTACGGTCATTGTCACACCAGCTGTTAACTGGTCAGTATCCAGATAGGCTTCGCCGAAAGTGTGGGGTTCGGCAATCTCCAGTGACAGCGATAACGTATTACTCTCTGCCGCATAAGCCACGCCAAAAAACAACACCATGTAGAAAGCGAGCGCGCGACAGAGCACCTTAAACCAATGAGAAAACAATGTAGGAATTTTCATACTGCTCATCCTGAATCCCGAGGCCGATTGCAGTTGATAGGCAACCTGCAAGCTATAGCAATGAATAGAAGTATACGAAGCTACGTATAGTGTGCCTCTGAGAATGAAATGAGGATGTGATTCCACTCACAGCCGGGTTGAGTAATGGGCATTTTTTGGTGGTTATTGTGCGGGAGCGTATTTGCGCCGGGACTCAAATACTGGCTCTAGAACTATCCCGTAGATCTAAGCTGCGAAGCAACTACTGCTCGCTGTCCGGATGACATACTGAGGTAGTCACCATACAGCGCGTCTTTGCAATCAGGGCACAGGGCGTGGCTGATTTGCGCCGCCTCCTTGGACTCGATGTATTCCTCGATGGACATCCATCGGCCTTCGCTATCACGGGTATGCTTACAGTTAGCACACATCGGCAAAATGGTTTCCAGATTCTCTACTCGGGTTTCCAGGTTATAGTTATGTCGCACCTGAGCCAGGCGAGTGTTTTGTAACCACAACCCCAATACGCCTGTCACTATAGAGACAACCAGGGTGATGAAGTACTGCGGCAAAATTAGATATTCCATAACTGCTACTAACCAGATGGCGAGAGCAAAGCCCTGACTGGTTAGTAGGTAACGCAATGAAAGAAATAGCATGCCAGTTACAAAAGTGACACTGGGTAAAACCAAGGTGGCGGGAGTCTCATCGAAGATAAAAATGACGGCGGGTCGGGCGCAAATAACCAGAAAACAGAGCAGCAACGCGAGGTCAGCGTAATCCGGTTGCATCTTCTTCAGCGCCAGGAGAGAGTAGGTGACGATCAGAGTTGCAATACCTACCGCATTTAATATCAGAACCCATAGCGGAGGTTGGAAATCAGTAAAGACAACGTCCCGGAAAACCCCAACAACTACAAACACACCAACACAAGCGAGAGCAGCAGGAAGGTATGAAAACTGAATCTTGTTTACATAGGTTGTCCAGTCAGTATCGAACACAGTGTCAATCTCCCCTTTCGTAGCAAGACGACACAATTTGTAAAACACTAAACCGATTTCTGACAGTGAGCACTCAGCGCCGATTTTTCGATCGCTTATGAATGAGAAAGAATGACACGAAAAATGAAACGGAACCTGGGCTGATTCCGTGGGGTCGAAAGAG
>JAKSCP010000221.1 GCA_022360535.1 Pseudomonadales bacterium
GCATCCGAGATATCCGCGATCGCCGCCAGTGTTGGCCGCATCACACGAGGCCTTCTCCATTCCAGCATAAGGGCGTGCATCGGGAGGAATACGACTAAGCCAGTCGCCTTCCGGGTTCACATAATGCCCTTGCACGTCAAAGATAAATTCACCACCACCGACTTCAGCCAAGGCAGAAGCGTCATCCAAAGCACTTTCTTCCCGCACATCGAAGAAACCGCCGGTACGACCGTGATAGGCATTTGCCTGATTCATGGCCAGCAACGTGCTGGCTGCCCCGCAACTGGAGATAAGAAACTGACGCCGCGATTGCGCCTTGTGCTTGGCATGCTCTGTGGCGTTGTCGAACGCCAGTTTATTACCCTGTTCGTTAACTTTATCGATGGGAATGGGTTCATATTCCCCATTGGAAGTGCTGTCTATCTTGATGGGCAATCGGGTACCGTCTGCATCAAATCTATCCATCGTTCTTCACCTCTTTATCTCTTTATATTCTTTACAGATTTACAATGTGTTCGTTACCAGCAATCTTCCCTTGGCACCCAGCGACGTTTTGCCGTCTTCTCCAAGGATGCGTCCACGCAGTTCCACTATGTCACCACCAAGCTTTGCATTAGGCGTTACCCTGATGACCAACCACTGCAGATCAATTTTCTCATCGGCATAAATCGGGCGTTTAAATCCTACCCAGTAGTCCAGCCCCAGCATGGCCGAGTCCTGAGAAAAATGGGAGGCGGTGAGCGCCAGCAGTAAAGCCGTAGTATGGGTACCACTGGCAATGGGTCGGTTGAAACGGGTGTTTTTGGCAAATTCAACATCGTGATGTACGGGATTGGTATCTCCCACCACCAGAGCTTGCTGCGCCACCAGCTCAGGATTGAGTTGATAACTTTTCGAGAACCGATCGTGAGGTCTGACTTCCATTACGTGTAACCTCAGTAAATTCTAGTTTGCAGGTTGCAGATCCAGACGTTCAAATAATACAGATTCTATTTTGTCCCGCGAATAAAAAGCAGGAAACAGTTTGTCATTCGCCCAGAGCTCAAACAGATTGGCATACAGCGGACTGTCAGGATCACCCACCTGACCAGGGGTATTCATTCCCAGGGTGTTGTCCCAATCCCGGGTGTCCACCAGAATTCGGAATGAGGCGCCGGTCGTCTGATTGTCACCACTGCCCGTGTTTCCTACTGTGAAACTATTACCTCCGCGCGGTAGCGGCCCAACATCCAATTGCGCTCGAACCTGCTCGTTCACTGCCGCACTGAGTGGATGGCGGATCAGGGCGTGCTTATAGTCAGCCTGTCCATAAACCCAATTTTGCATATTGGGACCCAGTTTCTCACGCAAGTCAGCTAAGCCCTGGGCAAGAGCTTCCAGTAAAAACGCATCACGACCGGCAATGGGATCGGCACCGAAATCACCGTCAGGTGCCAGTAACATATCGATTGTGGTCTTCATGCCCACGTCCAGATAAGGCTGCGCAGACTCCGCGACTTTTAATAACTCAATGTTATCCAGCAGTCGCCGCTCGAACGCCACATAGATGCCTGCGGTAACCGAGTTTTTATCAAGGACAAAATCCCAGTCCAACAACATCTGTCGGGCCTGCTCTACTTGTACGTCGTCGGCACTGAGATCGCGAAACATGGGGACCAGCGAACGTGCCGGTATGGACAGATAGTCATGCTGCAAATCAATCATGTCCTGCATGTTGAACTTGCGACCAGACGCCAACACTTCACTGCCCCGGGCCCAGCGATAAGGGTCGGTCCAGGTGTAACCAATGGCATCCAGAAACTCAAAGTCGGGGGGTGTGTAATTGCTATTCGACGTTTCGATATAGCCCCGCGCCGGATTGTATTCATTTGGCTTGGCCTTGATCGGCAAATAGCCATCCCATTCATAACGACCATCGCCCGGAACCGGCACCATGCCGCTAAAATTGCGGCGAATGGGTGCGATGCCAACTGCCTGCCAGCCGATGTTGCCCTTTCGATCAGCCCAGATCATGTTTTCGCCGGGAATATTGCTGTAGTTGGACGCTTCGCGGAATTCTTCCCAGGTCTTTGCCTGATCCATTCGTAGCGAAGCGAGGTAGGGAGCGCCGCCAAACTCCATCCAGGCTGGCCGCACAGCATAGGCCAGATTCTTATTCTGATCTTCGAAGGCGACTGGACCGTGCCGGGTGTATTTTAATTCCACCGTCACAGAATCTGCGCCGCGTACATTGATGGTCTCTTCGATAATTGACATAGGCTCCCAGCGGCCGTTGTATCGATACTCATTGGGATTGTCAGGGTTTGTTTCATAGACATACAGATCTTCACCATCGGTATTGAAGACTGTAAGTCCCCAGGCGCCATATTCATTGTGCCCGATGGAAATTCCCGGAATAGTCGGCTCCCCGCCGCCGATGACATTCCAACCTGGCCCGACAAGGTGAGCCCAGTAACGCAAAGACGGCACCGATTGGGCGCGATGGGGGTCGTTGATCATCATCGGCCACCCGTCCTGAGTCAGATCACCGCTGACTACCCAGTTATTGCTACCAATGTCATCAAGGTCGAAGCGTTCGACTAAAGCCGACTCGGCGTCGAGAACGCTGGCCAGTTGTTGAAAGTCTGTGTCGTTGTTACGGGCATCAGCAGCCACAATGTCTTCTGGTTCGAAGCGCAGGCTGCGACGGTAGGCGTTGTACAAATGCAGAATGTCGTTCTCAATCAGTGATTCGCAATCAATCAGGGGATCCAGACTCAGATCAGGTTCGTGAGGGTGATAATACTGTAACTCTTTCACCGCCTCTTCACCGATTTCACACACTGCCCGACCAGTGCGTAGCTCCAAACCGATGTTGCCTAACAGTCCCTGATGACGAGAGATCACTACTTCTTCACTCCAGTGTTTTGGCTCTATACCCAGCAATTTGAATGGCAGTGGTAAGTTGTCTGGGTTCTCCATTGCTTCATCAATATAAGCATTCACCCCGTGCACAAAGGCACCGATGATATCCACGCCCCGAGGATGATAGTGGTTCATCTCCTCTGCCATGGCACCACGAAACTTGAACAGTCGCATCCCATGATCACGTTCTATTGCCTTAGGACCCAAAATCTCGGCGGTAGTCCCAGTTGCCTGCGCCCGCCAGATTTCAAACTGAAAGAGCCGATCCCGGGCGGCGCTATAGCCTTGAGCAAAAAACAGATCATGCTCTGTCTCGGCATAGATATGAGAGATACCCCAACGATCTTTCAATATCTCAACTGGCTGCTGGAGTCCCTCAACAGTTAACCGCTCGGAGGATTGAGCGCTACTTACAACAGGCAGACTGACTGCCACCAGAATTGAAACAAAGGAATAGGTAAGTCGGTGAATCGCCATACTGCAAGCCTCATTGTTATTGCATTATTTATTGTCAGGGCGTGTCTCACACTATACCGCAGAAGATTCGTTGTCAGCTACGGCAGCCGAACCCGGTGAACTGTCATCTGTCGTTCCAGCGTAGATACAGCAGAGACGGTGTTGAAGGCAGTAAATATGCACAGAATCAGATGTTTAATGGCGGCCCTGCTGGTAATAGCGCTTCCCGGTTGTACCAGTATTACAGTACAGGACTACGCCCAGCTGGAACCGGGTCTGGTGCTCGAGGAGTTTTTCGATGGCAATCTGGTTGCCTATGGGGTGGTGAAAGATTGGCGTGGCCGGGTCATCCGCCGCTTTTCGGCAGACATCGTGGCCTA
>JAKSCP010000136.1 GCA_022360535.1 Pseudomonadales bacterium
CACATAACCGCCCAGCGGAATTGGTGCAATTACGTACTCCACCCCATCTTTACCAATCCAGGATTTGGCCGCTTTGCCAAACCCGATAGAGAATCGCAGAACTTTGACCCCACAGCGCCGCGCCACCCAAAAGTGACCAAACTCATGAATGGTCACCAGGATTCCCAGGGTAACGATCAGGGCGATTACGCTGATAATAAATTCGAGCATGCTGCTTTACCGTTGGTTAATGCTAAACGGCCCATTGAGGCGACGCTGAAAGCTGTAGTTAGTCCTTTAAAATCAGTTCTTTAGCAAGATTTCTTGCCAGTTTGTCGACTTCTCGAATAATAGCGAGACTTAGCGCCGCTTCACAAGGTGTTTTCGACAAGACCTGCTCAATGATGAGCGCTATATCACTAAATCGAATCTTCCCCTCCAGAAAGGCGGCAACCGCCTCTTCATTCGCTGCATTAAGTATGACGGGTGCAGTTCCCCCCTGCTCTGCCACTTCTCGACCCAAGCGCAAGCAAGGGAAACGCTGCAAATCCGGCTCAAAAAACTGCAGATCGCCAGTTTTCGTCAAATCCAGGGCAGCCGCACCAGACTCCATACGTTGCGGATAAGCGAGACCGTAAGCAATGGGAACTCGCATGTCTGGATTGGCCATCTGCGCCAACACCGAACCATCCCGATAATGCACTAAGGAATGCACAATGCTCTGGGGATGTATCAATACATCAATGCTGGCAGCGGGCAAGGAGAACAGAAAACTGGCTTCTATTAATTCCAACCCCTTGTTCATCATGGTCGCCGAATCAACAGAAATCTTTCTGCCCATAGACCAGCGAGGATGCTTACAAGCCTGCTCCGGGGTTATGGCGCTGAATTGGTCGAGAGGCAACTCCAGAAAAGGTCCACCGGAGGCAGTCAACGTAATCTTGTCGAGGTCGGTATTAGCAGCAGACCCATCGTTGCCTGGTAGAGAACCCGGTAGACACTGAAACACCGCATTGTGTTCGCTGTCGATTGGCAGGATCGTAGCGCCATTGTCTCGCGCCGCATCCATGAACAGTTGTCCAGACATGACCAGAGATTCTTTATTGGCAAGCAGCAATTGTTTACCAGCCTGCACTGCCGCCATGCTGGATGCCAGACCCGCTCCCCCGACAATGGCAGCCATGACCAGATCGACGTCAACATGGGCAGCGACGGAGTCTAAAGCATCAGCGCCGACCAATAATTCTGTATCGAGGTCGGCCTGACGTAACGCTACTTGCATGGATTCTGCGGCCGCTTCATCGACGACTACGGCGTATCGAGGATTGTGCTGTTCACACTGCTGCAACAGCAGATCCACGTTATCGTTTGCACTAAGAGCAAACACCCTGGTATTGGGATCAGCCTGCACTACTTGCAAGGTACTCACCCCTACCGAACCGGTAGATCCCAAAATGGTCAGCGCTCTAGCCACGGTTACTCCAGCTCAAACAGCGTTAGCAACAAAGTGAGCACATAAGCTGGCGTTACCGCCACCAGGCCATCCACTCTGTCCAGCACACCGCCATGCCCCGGCAGCAGCTGACCGCTGTCTTTGACGCGGGAATTACGCTTCAACATGCTCTCCATCAGATCCCCTACCACCGCAAAGCAGGCGATCACCAGACACAATCCAAGTAGAGTGGCTACCTGCCAAGCATTTAACGCAGTGACATAATTGTGTAGCGCCCAGATGAACAATAGACCGACAGCAATGCAGGTGCCCACTCCGCCCCAGACTCCTTCCCAGGATTTGTTAGGGCTCAATTGCGGCGCTAACTTGCGCTTGCCAAAGAAGTTACCAGCGAAATAGGCACCGACATCCACCGCGGCCACCATGATTACCAATCCGATTACCAGATAACCTTGCGGTGCGAGATACTTGAGCATGACCACACCAACCCAGGTAGGAACCAGGGTCAAAACTCCCATCAGCCCTATACGAGACTTGTCATTCCATTGTTCTGTGTTTTGTGGATATCCCTGCAGCATGAAAAACGCAACAATCCACCAAATCAGTCCCAGCAGTAACACCATACTGGAACGCATTGCATCGATGGTAGTAGCGCCAGGTCTCACTTCAATAAGGAAGAAAGCCCCCATAAGCATCAAGGCAATGGTAGTTTGATAACTTATTCGTGCACGTCGTGTATCGAGACCAATTAAGCCCGCCCATTCCCAACTGGCTATGAGCACCACGACCGCCATAAGAAATGCGAAGTAGTAAGGGGATAACAGCGTGGTAGCAACAATCAACGCCAACAGCAGAATAACAGCAGTAATGATTCGTAGCTTCAAACCTTCAATCATCTAGCACCACTCGATCTTCATGACCCCCGAAACGACGTTGGCGGCTCGCGTAATCGTCCAGGGCTTTTTGCAGTTCAGCATCGTCGAAATCTGGCCAGTAACAATCGCTGAAATACAACTCGGTATAGGCGAATTGCCAGAGCAGGAAATTGCTGATGCGATGTTCACCGCCGGTCCTGATACAAAGGTCTGGGTCGGGAAACTCACTGAGGCTGGTTTGCTGTTGCAAGGTATCGACGTCGATCTGATCGCTACTGAGCGTCCCTGCTTCAACTTGCTGTGCCAACCGCTTGGCTGCCTCACTGATATCCCAGCGACCCCCGTAGTCGGCGGCAACGATCACGGTAGTACCGGTATTGGTTGCCGTCAACGCCTCCACTTCCTCCATATTTTTGATCAGTTTTGGCGAGAAATCGGACCGTTTGCCGACGAATCTGAGTCTGACATTATTCTTATGTAATTGATTGATTTCATGGCGTTTTAATACCATGAGAAACAATGCCATGAGCGCCTGGACTTCAGTAGCTGGGCGCAGCCAGTTCTCGCTACTAAAGGCAAACAGGGTCAGGTAGGGAATCTTGCGTTTGACACAGGCATTGACGATTTCCTTAGCTGCTTCAGCACCGTGGCGATGCCCGGTCTTGGTGGGAAAACCTTTCGCTTGAGCCCAGCGATTATTGCCATCCATGATGATGGCTATATGACGTGGAACGGCTGAGGGGTCAGATGTCATTGTTCAGAATGACAGCAGATCTTCTTCTTTTACTTGATAGGAAGCTTCTACTTCCGCGATGTATTTGTCGGTGAGTTTTTGCACTTGCTCTTCGGCCCGGCGCTGCTCGTCCTCTGAGATTTCTTTCTCTTTTTCCAAGTCTTTGAAATCGGAATTAGCATCGCGGCGAATATTGCGAATTGCGACTCTGGCATTTTCAGTTTCTGCTTTCGCCTGCTTGGTGAATTCGCGGCGAGTCTCCTCCGTCAATGGCGGCATGGGAACCCGGATGGTGTCGCCATTATTGGAAGGGTTCAGCCCCAGATCGGACTTGAGGATAGCTTTTTCAACCTCACCAATCAGATTCTTCTCCCAGGGGGAGATAACCAGTGAACGACCTTCTTCAACCGTCACATTGGCTAGCTGATTAAGAGGCGTATCGGCGCCGTAGTAGGAAACCTGGATGCCATCCAGGAGACTGGGATGAGCTCGCCCAGTGCGAATTCGCTTGAAGGCATCTTCCAAGGCGGCGAGGCTTTTCTGCATTCTTTCTTCGGCATCTGCAATTATTTCGTCAATCATCGTTTCCTACCCCTTGTCACAAGTCAGGCGTTGCCAGCTTGTTTGCTACTCAATCAGCGTTCCGTCAGGCTTACCCATCACATTATCCAGGAGCGAGCCAGCTTTGGTCATATTGAAGACTTTGATGGGTATTTGATGGTCGCGACTTAGGCAAATCGCCGTCAGGTCCATCACTCCGAGATTTTTCTGAATAACATCATCGTAAGTCAGTGTCTCAAACTTCACCGCATCAGGATTGGTCTCAGGATCGGCAGAGTACACACCATCAACGCGCGTTGCTTTTAGAATCAGGTCAGCATCGATTTCAATGCCACGCAGGCAAGCGGCAGAATCAGTGGTAAAGAACGGGTTGCCGGTACCGGCAGAGAAGATAACCACATCGCCCGCATTCAGATGACGGATAGCGGTTCTCCGATCGTAATGTTCGACCACGCCACTCATTTGGATGGCTGACATGACCCGAGTTGGAATGCTGGCGCGTTCCAGCGCATCACGCATAGCAAGCGCATTCATCACCGTGGCCAACATGCCCATGTGGTCACCGGTGACTCGTTCCATACCCGCCGCATGCAGCAAGGCACCGCGGAACAGATTGCCGCCACCTATCACCATGCCCACTTGTACACCGAGACCAACCAGCTGCCCCACTTCCACAGCCATACGATCCAGCACTTTCGGATCAATGCCGAAATCAGCATCACCGGTCAGCGCCTCCCCTGACAACTTCAACAGGATACGGTCGTATTTGCGTCCTCGATGGGGCATGTCTCTTCCTATAGGGTCTGCCTGTTGCTTGCTGCGCGCTAGCTAGCCAGTTGGGCGGCCACTTCTGCTGCGAAATCTTCCTCTTCCTTCTCGATGCCGTCACCGACTTCGAAACGTACATAAGAAATAATATCCGCATCAGAGGCTTTTAACAGAGCACCGACTTTAGTGTCGGGGTCTTTCACAAACGGCTGGTCCAACAGACTGACTTCTGCCTTGAATTTACGAATACGGCCTTCGATCATTTTGTTTACGATCTCTTCAGGCTTACCACTCTCTTTCGCTTGTGCCGCGTAGATTTCAGATTCCTTGGCAAGGACGTCCTCAGGAATATCTTCGGCGCGCACCACCATGGGATTAACCGCCGCGATGTGCATGGCCACGTCCCGTGCCAGGGATTCATTGCCGCCCTGCAGCGCAATCAACACTCCGATTTTATTGTTATGGATATAGCTCTCCACCACGCCGGAGCTGGCAGCTTCCAGTTCTACCCGCTCAATGCGCCGCAGGTTGATGTTTTCACCGATCTTCTGCACCAATGCCTGACGGGCATCCTCGAGCCCCGAATCCAGAATTGCGGCTACATCCGCCTCTTTGTTGGTAAAGGCAGCATCAACAGTCTGCTCGGCAAATTGCAGAAAATTGTCATCACGGGCAACGAAGTCAGTTTCGCTGTTTACCTCAATAATCACGCCATAGTTGCCTTCTTCGGCAATGCGAGTGAGTACAACGCCTTCTGCAGCAACCCGGCTGGCCTTCTTAGCCGCCTTCAGGCCACTGGCTTTACGCAGATCTTCAATTGCCTTCTCCATGTCGCCATCAGCTTCCGCCAATGCCTTTTTACAGTCCATCATGCCAAGACCAGTGCGCTCGCGCAGTTCCTTGACCATGCTTGCGGTAATGTTAGCCATCATTCATGCCTCATAGTTTTGACGAAACGCCAGCCGGCGCTTTCATAGTAAGTTGTGTGCCCTTCGCTGCTTCGGAAGGAACTGGATAATTAGAGCGTCGAACTCGCACAGGGAGTTCGACTTGAAATGTTTGCTTCGCCGTTAGCGCAGAGCCTCAATTTCAAGACTCCGCCTAACAGTTTTTCCTCGCCCGATAAGCAGTTTAGCTATCGTCTTTTGCGGCTGCCTTTTTCTTAGCAGGCGCTTTCTTTGCAGCAGCCTTCTTGGCGGGTGCTTTCTTGGCGGCTGCCTTCTTGGCAGGTGCCTTTTTCTTGGCAGGTGCTTTCTTTGCAGTTGCCTTCTTGGCAGGCGCCTTCTTTTTAGCAGCCGCTTTCTTGGCAGCGGGCTTAGCTTCTTCTTCGGCTTCTGCCGGTTCAGCATCGTCTGCAGCAGCTTCTGCTGGTTCCGCTTCAGTTGCCTCCTCAGTTACTGCCTCTTCCTCAACACTGGCTTCTTCGGCTGCTGCTTCCGCTTCTTCCGCAGGGGCCTCAGCAGCTTCAGCTTCCTCAGTCGCGACTTCCGCTTCTTCTGTGGCGGCGGCCGCTACCGCTTCGTCTACTTCAACAAACTCACTGTCACCACCG
>JAKSCP010000402.1 GCA_022360535.1 Pseudomonadales bacterium
GTGCACGACAGCGATCGTTATCGGGCTCGTTGCATTGGATACTTCTTGCAGGCTTATCCGTCCCTGGTCATTGACCAGGGTACAACACTACCAAGTGCGGATGCAGTCCCGGATACAGTGTCTCCGTCAATGGTTGCGCTCATGACATAGGTCATTGAGGCTCCGTCACGGTTTATGTTGAAGCTGATTTTGTCGCCATCAACACTGCCATCTTCGATCGCCCATTTGCGACCATTACCCAAATCGAATTCACCGGTGAGTTGATCGCCGTCGATTTTCATAATGACGGTGGCGCTTACTGAACCCATCTGACTACTCATGGCAAAGTTCCACACACCATCCGCCGCCGAATCGGCATAGGCTGAAGCTGTGCAAAGGCCTAGTATCATTGCAGTCGTGAATCTTCTGATCATTTCCATCTCCATGTTGGCTTTGCGTCTGCATCTGGTAAGAAAAAAAGCGATATTGCAGCGTTTACGTGCTGAACATAGGTTCGGATCAATGACAGGGGCTGGCACTGATTCGTAAGCAACAGCCTGTAACCTGTGCCAGAGCTGTTCGTCAGATCAGGAAAGGGATTGATCCTTTGGTCAGTTATCCCGACAATGGGCAACGGCGATGGGTACTCTTACTAACAGAACAATGCGTAATATCTGGTTTGGGCTAGGCGCAGCGACGCTGCTTCTGTTCAGTGGTTGCCTGATGATGGGTGACGATGGCGAGACCTTCAGCACCACTGCTGCCATTCGGCAATTCGCACTTAGTAGCGCCAGTCTCAACGTGCTGGAAAGCGGCAATGCTCAAGGCATCCCGGTAGTTCTTATCCATGGCACACCAGGCAGCGCCGGATTTTTCTCCAGTTATCTCGGCGACCCAACGCTTCAGGATTTGCGCTTGTTATCGATAGATCGCCCGGGTTGGGGGCAGTCGGAAGTGATAGGTGAATTTGATGGTCGTTTGGCCTCGCAGTCTTCGATGTTGGGGGAATGGCTGTGTCAGGTCGCCAATCAGGCGCCGAATAACAAGTTGGTGATTGTTGCTCATTCCTACGGCGCCACTCTGACTCCCCGTTTGATCATGGATAATCCAGACTGCATATCCGCCGCCTTGTTACTGGCCGGTGCTGCCGATCCTGCTCTGGCAGCGCCACGTTGGTATAACCGTATTACCGCTGTTCCGCCCGTGTCCTGGTTAGCAGCCATATCAGGAATCGGCTTGAAACAATCTAATGACGAGATGATGTTGGTGCAATCAGGCCTGGAAGAAGTACGCAATCGCTGGTCAGATATCAATCTACCGATCACAGTTATTCAGGGTGAAGAAGATATACTGGTACATCCTGACCATGCTGACTTTCTTGAAACCAATCTAAGTCATATCCCTGCCACCGTGATCCGCCGCGTTGACGATGGGCATATGGTGGTGCATAGCGACAGGCAATTTGTCATAGCGGAGCTCCGCAAACTGCTTGCAGCACTGTGAGCACCGCTTAAACCAATTCAGCGATTTGAGAATCGTTGCCTCAGCCTGATACCGATTGCCAGTACAAGGGCAATAACAAGAACAATTGAAACGAGTCGCCCCAGTTCTTGATTGGGGGAAGCAGGTACAGCCGAAGGTAATGTTCCATCATTGAGCGCTTCGATCGGTTCCCCTGTCACCAGCGCGAGTATTTCTGCTGGTAACTCATAATCTACACTTGCGTATTCGGCAAACTCACCACTGCGTTCTCCTATGTCATAGACCACAGTGAATGCTCGGGTGATATCTACGTCAGCATCGATATACATCGCGACGGCTCGGCGCGCCTGACCGGTGATTTTTCCTGCATCAGCGACACCGGCAAACACAACCCGGTCTCTGCGATTCCGATAGAGCTTACCGTCCTGTATTACTCCCAGTCGAAGTTGCTGCAGCCGCTCTACGTTTCCCGATAAGCCGATAAGCAACATGTGGCCATCCTCGATCATGCCACTGGCTGTCCGGTCGGCATTGGAATAGGCATTAGCCCCGATCAGCAATTCACCAAGACGATAGTGACCCATATAGGCAAAGGCCAGATTCAGGTTGTTCTGGTTGGCAATCGGCACGGTCAGTTCTTTCACGAAACCGGATTCCCGATACTGTTCCCAGGACTGCGATTGGAGATTTTGCAGGGCAGTGTTGGCAATGCTGGCTTCGCTGACGTAGCTGGTGTTCGGTAGGTAAGCCTCTGCGACCCGGCGCGCTGCGTTTCTGACACCACGAGCTAAGGCCCAGCTGCTAATGGTAGCGCGCGCCATGCCGTCGATGTCCTGGCCAACCCGGAATTCATCTGCAATCGGCTTGTTATTGAGTTGGTCGGTGAATCCGGAATCACCGATGAAATCACCGCGGAAGTTTTTGTAGGACTCTAAATAGAAAAGCACCCTGGTGCTGACTATGTTTCCATCGAGGTCGATGCCTACCAGAACATCGATGGGTCCGCTAAATCCTATTTCTTCAGGCGGAAGATCAGAGGTTGTAAAGAGATAACCAAGAAGTGTTTCTTCGCCATCGTCGGCTGCAGTAAAAGCGGACACCACCGGTGGCTGACCGAGCTTTTCTGAAAACCGTGTTGCAGTCGGAAAGATCTCTTCAAACCAGCTCGAGTCCAGGTTTCGCCACTCGTCCTGTGCTGCCGCCCACGTGGCCGGCAGCACCAGTAATACCAACAGAAATCGAACTACTCGGTGACCTAGATTCAAAGGTGAATCCTTCTTTACTTGGCGCAATTAAACCGCTGTTGTCTCAACGTGTTCCACTTGCTCCGGCTTCTGCCAGGCTGCGACAAGACAACCAGCGACAATCATTGCAGTGCCGATCAGAGTTGTGATGGTCACACTTTCTGAGAACACTAGCCACCCAAACAGCGCAGCCCAGGCGAAGGCAGTGTATTCAATGGGTAGCAGAGTGCTTGCTGGTGCGCGGGCATAGGCCCAGGACATCATCATAAGAGATACCAGACCCAGCACAGCGGCACCAGCCAGGTTTGGAAGAAAGGTCAGTGATGGTGGCACCGCCAGGAAGGGTGCTAATGCGCCGAACAGGATGATGACCGTACAGTTCTGAAAGAATCCAATCTCAATGGGCTTTGCTACCACCGCTTGCTGGCGCTGCAATATCAGGTTGTAGGCGTAGAGCATGGCCGACGTCAAGATGGCTGCAATGCCTCTGCCGACATCCTCGTTGTACTCGCCTCCCAGTCTGCCGGTGATGACTACGATGGCGCCACCAAGTCCGATTATCGAGGCGAGTATGGCCTGTTTGCTGATTTGTTCTTTAAGAATGATGGCGGCAAGATAGAGGGCAATCAGCGGCGCGATAAAAGTGAGCCCAATCGCCTCTGCTACAGGTAAGAACTTCAATCCCCAGAAAAACAGAAACGCCATCATTGAAATCACCAAGCCGCGCCATACATGCAGCTTCAGCACCGTGGTTGTTGGCCAGGTGGGTCGTTCCCAGGCGAAGAGCAGTCCCGCGAGAATCACCGCAATGATGCTGCGCCAGAACATGGCGTTATAAGCACCGAGTTGCAGAGACAGCCCTTTCATCACCACATCCATTCCGGAATAGGTGGCTATACCCACGCAGGCTACCGCGAAGGCGAGGCCTAATTTTTGGTTACGATTTGACATAGAGGAGATGCCGCTAAATTGGCGCGGCAAGCATACCGTAGTTTCAGGAATGAGTACTACTGCCTGTTTAGAACGAATTGCCTTGTTGAGCAGCGTTGGCTATTTATCGAGGAATTCGAAAACACCTTCTTCGCTCAGAACACGTACCCCGAGCCGTTGATCCGAAATGCCAGCGCGGAGCAGGTAGTCGAATTGCAGACGCCCTTGTTCTTCCTGGGCGGCAAAGTGAGCGCGAACGATGTGTTCGGGACCAGGAAGTTGTTCATCCAGTTCGATGAGATGGGAAGAGAAGAAAAAAAGGCAACCTTCCTTGGTCGCAAAGCGCCTCAATATCTCTAACGATGCATCAAAGGCATCTTTAACGTTGGTGCCTTTGAAGGGTTCATCCATTACTGCAACGACACTTCTTCCTTCAGAGATCGCTTCAGCGACAGCGCGTACGCGAAGCGCCTCGGCGCGGAAGTAACTGATGCCTGAATGAATGTCATCGTTTAATGAGATGGAACTGAAGAGCCTTTCAACCGGTACGAAAGAGAAACTCTGCGCAGGGACGGCCATACCCAAGTGACCAAGATACAATGCTGTCGCCAGTGCTCTGAGATAGGTTGTCTTGCCAGCCATGTTGGGGCCGGTTAAAAACAACACTCTTTGTTGCTGATTCAGATGCAGAGGGTTTGCTACGGCATGATTAAGAAAAGGATGAGTTAAACCCTCGGCCTGGACGCGAACTTCCCCTTCCAGGACTTCCGGTAAGACAAAGTTGAAATCAATAGTGGCATCAGCCATGGAGATGACTGCATCCAGCTCGTAGACCAGTTGCAGGATACGGAGAATGACTTCACGGCTATGTAACCTGAACACCTGGTCGAGCCGGAACAGCTCCCAGGGCCAACTTCCAGCGACTTGTTGTTCAGGCACGGCGTCTACCCAGTCCTGGGACAGTATTTCTCGTAATTCATCGAGCACCGGTACAATTTCACCCACCGCAGAATCCAGCTCTTCCTGCGCAATGAACTCGCGCAAGCCGCGTACCACGCTGCAGGTGTATTGCACCCCACGGACCAGGCTCCGATAGTGACGATCATGGTTGAAGTAAATGTTGAAAGACTGAATGGCAAATTCGAAGACGTTTTCTTTAGTGGCTCCCAGTAATACTTCGCGCTGATAGTTTTCAACGCTCTGCACGATATAAGCCGGAAGTTTCTTGAAGACTTCCCGGTTTTCGCAAATGAATGCAATGGATTCCTGTGTGTAACGTATGCGATCGGGCTCACACCAGGGGAGCTCCATGCGTTTTCTGAGTAATGTCGAACCGCCTTCGGTGCGGGTAAAGTTGCAACGGTCAAACAGGCTCTTGGCATCACCTTCCGTATCGAATATTTCCAGGTCTTTGAAAGTCGGCTCGTCAATTACCAGCCCTTTGAAACCTTCACGGAGTTTGTCCAGCGATTGGGTTTCCTTGTCAAAGGTAATGTAGCGACGGTAAGCGCTCGATTGTCGTCGTTCGTCCTTGGTGTCTGGCATTCCCGCTAGTCGCATTTTTTATTCTCAATTGGTCAGTGATTGGATTAAGTGTGTTCATCGGTGGGTCAATCTGTAACACCGTTGTTAACTATTTACCCAAGTTTCAGTGATTTCAAACACCAGGGAAAATTGAAGGCTCCAGGGGTTTGCAATTGCCAAATTATGGGTGTAACGTAACGCTAAAATTTTAGCGATTCGCTAAATAATTAACGTGATCCTGCAATCTGTCAAGGATTAAAACAAGAAACGCCAAAATAAGCGCTCAGGTTTAGAAGGAGAGAAGTAAATGGCTGGTCAAGATGGCCTTAGTCGTCGTGAGCGACAGATACTGGATATTCTCTACAAACTGGAAGGTGGCAGTGTAAAGGATGTTCAGGAAGCTTTGAACGATGGATCCAGTGATTCAACTATTCGTACTTTATTGGGAATTTTGGTTAACAAGAAAAAGCTGACCAAGAAACCAAGTGGCATGCGCTACATTTATTTCCCTGCAGTTGAACGTAAGAAAGCATCACGCCAGGCACTGGAAAGGGTAGTGAGCACTTTCTTCGAGGAGTCACCGGTGTTGGCAGTACGCTCACTGTTGGAAATGAAGAAAGGCAAGATAACACTCGAAGAAGTGGAACAGTTGGAAGAGCTGCTTAACAAAAACAAACCGAAGAAAAAGTAGGGCAGGCAACTTCGATGGTCACAGACTTCACATTACAAGTTGTGGCGTTTATGCAGGCGAACCTGGAATTACTCCTGCCGGTTCTTGATCTGCTGTTCAAATCTTTGCTGCTATTGGCACTAGTAGTCTACCTGGAAAAAATATCCTCACCTTTTTTCGCCAGCCATCAACGTCGTCAGCTTTGGCTGCTATTGCTGGTTCTTCTCGGTATGTTCCCGCTGGCGACGCTGTTCTTGCAAGATGTAGCCAATAGTCTGCCGCTGCCCGCAGATTTTACCCTGGTCAATGTGATGCCGCCGGAATTGGCATTCGGAACACGAGCAGGGGAGTTTCTGATTTCGGGTAGCTGGTGGACTGTGGTAATGGTCATCTATTTCGTTGGCCTGGGATGGCACCTTTTCAAGATGCTCCTGTCTTTCTCCCAAACCCGAAGGCTGGATCAGTTTGCCAGCTATGAGATTCCCGATGAAGCCCGTGAACTGTTGGAGCAGCTGCGCAGTCAGCTGGGGATCACGCGTAAGATTCGACTGGGAGATACCCATCTTACCGACTCGCCAGTAACCTTCGGCACATTACGCCCGACCGTCATCGTTCCTTCGACTTCCTACTATGATGATCTATGTTTATTAGAGAACGTGCTTCTGCATGAGCTTGGGCATATCAAGCGTTTCGATTATCTCACCTACCTTGCCGCTTACTTGTTGGCTTCCTGCAACTGGTTCAATCCGTTCGTCTGGTTTGCCCTTAGGCGATTGAGCCTGGAATCAGAGTTTGCCTGTGACGACGAAGTGCTTTGCAGCGAACAGCGGCGCGCGGAGTTCGCAAATCAGCTGGTCAGTATCGCCCGCACCAGTTTATTGAGGACTGAATCGAAGTTGGCAGCACGGGCAATGGCATCAAAGGGAGAACTGACCCAGCGCGTAGAGCACATCTTGTATGGCAGTTGCATCAATCAGTCAGGGCGCACTCACTCCAGCTTCTACCCTATCGCCATGCTGCTCTGCGCCTTTGTGTTGGCCAGTGCTGGCAAAGTATTCGCTATTGGCGAAGCCGATGGTGTGAGTTCTGAAAACCTTAGATTGGTCTATTCCGAGTTACCGGAATATCCACAAAGTGCTTACGAAAAAGGAGAGACCGGGCTTACTCAATTCTCTTTTAGAGTAACTGCCGAAGGCAAAGTTGATCCAGACAGCATCATCATCCTCTATTCCAGTCCACAGCATACTTTTGATGCTGCCTCGATTGCGGCATTGAAAAACTTCGAATTTGCACCACGGCGAATCAACGGTCGCAACGTGGCGACGCCAGGTGTCATGTATTCTTTTCGTTTCGATTTACGTATGTAGTCGTACAGCTCAGTCACACAATAGATTTTAGAAATCGATATCTCATTCAAATCACTTGCTATGGAGTGAAGTGTTATGCCCAGAAACGCGGTTGTACTTCTTATTCTGGCCCTAAGTGCGACAAGCTATGCCGCAGAGGACTCTACCTGGGTCCTGCAATCCAGGGAATTACCTGCTCCACTCGGTGTCAGTGATGTACTTCGCGACTCCATAGCCGGCACACCTCAACCTGACATCGAATCGAGTAGCACTAGTCCCCAAACTGATGCTGAGTGGGAAGCATTGATCTCTTCCATCGTAAATCCAGTTCCGCTACAGCTTATTGGACAAGGGTTGGGTGTTGAAATCGATGCGGAGCAAATAGCCGATGTAAAAGTATACAGAGTGACGCCGCCAGCAATCTCGCCAGAGCACGAGGAGCACTTGTTCTTATACGCTCACGGTGGAGCGTATGTTTTTAATGGAGGCGACGCGGCTGTCAGTGAGGCCGCTCTTGTGTCCGCCTTGGCAGGTATGGAAGCGATTGCCATTGACTACCGCATGCCACCCAGTGACCCTTTTCCTGCGGCGGTAGATGACTTTATAGCTGTGTATCTAAACCTTATTGAATCTATGGAACCGACTAAGATTGCGGTTGGTGGTTCCTCTGCAGGGGCGGGACTGGCGTTGGCTGCATTGCATAAGCTCAAGCAACTCAATGCACCTCTACCAGGTGCTGTGTACGCAGGATCTCCATGGGCTGACCTGACAAAGACCGGAGATACCATGTACGCCAATGAAGGTATCGACCGAATATTGGTTACCTATGACGGATACCTGGGCGGTGCGGCGCGACTCTATGCTAATGGGGAAGATCTAACCGACCCACTGTTATCACCTGTGTACGGTGAATTTTCCGATTTCCCTCCAACTATTTTTGTATCGGGAACAAGAGACTTGTTTCTTAGTGACACCGTTAGAACCCATCGCAAAATGCGCGCGGCAGGAGTGACCGCTGATCTGCATGTTTACGAAGCGATGTCACATACAGGCTATGGTTTTATGCGGCAAGCGCCGGAGTCCAATGATTGGTATCAGGAACTGATCAATTTTCTGAAAACCCACTTGCAGTAAGTGGATGACCGCTGAGCTTCTAAAAAGGTAGGGTCTGGTAAACGATTGCCGCTATCACTGAACCGATGATGGGGCCAACGATTGGAATCCAGGCGTAACTCCAGTTGCTGTCTCGTTTGCCTGCAATGGGTAACAAGGCATGGGCGAGGCGTGGACCTAAATCCCTGGCAGGGTTAATCGCATACCCGGTAGTGCCGCCTAAAGACATGCCGATACCAAAAACCAATAAACCTACTGGCAGCGCATCGAGTGCTCCCAGTCCCACGTCCGGGGTGGCGATATAGAGTACACCCAGGACCAGGATAAACGTTCCAAGAACTTCCGAGTAGAGATTGTTGGCAACGCTGGGGATTGCCGGTGCTGTGCAGAAAACGCCGAGTTTGCTATCGGCATCATTGGTCGCTTCAAAATGATCGCGATAGTGGAGCCAGACACTAACAGCGCCAAGAAAAGCACCGATCAGTTGTGCCGCGATATAGACAGGTACCTGTGACCAGGCGAATTGCCCGGATACGGCGAGACCAATAGTTACCGCCGGATTGATATGAGCGCCACTCACGCTGCCGGTGACAAACACCGCAACGAAGACGGCGATACCCCAGCCCCAGGTGATCACGATATAGCCGCTATCATTGCCACCGGTTTTTTCCAGCACCACATTGGCCACGACACCAGCACCAAGCACGATCAGGATAAACGTGCCTAACACCTCTCCCAAGAAGGTTTCCATAGACTCTCCAGCAGTTTCTTCTTTTTATGGCGGCCGTTTCTGACAACGGCACTCTCATTCTTGCACTTATGCATTCATGCATGCGCATCCACGGACTGTCTCTGCAGTCCTGACTCTGGTCGGTCAATATAGGTAAATTTCCAAAGCCCCGCCAGTGAATTTTTTCAGTAATGGCCATCTGCTATGATGAGTCACAAGATGGATTTTTTCGAAGCCCAGGACCAAGCAAAAACCAACACGACCAGACTCGTGGTGCTGTTCGTGGTCGCTGTAGTCGCCATTATCGTGATTACCAATGTTCTGGTGTTGGTGGTTTTGCGAGTTTCAGCGGAAGGAACCACAGCAGGGCTACCGCAAGGCGATTTCTTCGGCTTCCGTTGGGATGTGTTCTTATTCATTGGTGCGGCGATTGCCGCAGTGATCGTAATAGGCAGTCTCTACAAGTTGTTTACGCTGCGTGGTGGTGGCAAAAAGATTGCCGAGAATATGAATGGAAAACTGGTTCTTTCCGGCGACGATGATCTAAAAAAACAACAGTTACTCAATGTCGTCGAAGAGATGGCAATCGCTTCTGGCACACCCGTGCCTCCGGTTTACCTGATCGATGAAACCGGCATCAACGCCTTTGCAGCTGGCTACTCGCCTGCGGATGCGGTAATTGGCATCACACAGGGTGCTGTCGACAGCCTTGATCGTGATGAAATGCAGGGCGTTATCGCTCATGAGTTTAGCCATATTTTAAATGGCGACATGCGATTGAATTTGCGCTTGGTCGGTGTATTGCATGGCATCCTGATTCTACGCTTGATTGGCGAAGCATTACTGCGCGGCAATCGCAGCAGCAGCCGGTCAAGTAATAGCAAAGGCAATCTGCCGTTAGGGCTGGTATTTCTGATTGTCGGCTGGGTAGGTTGGTATTTCGGCGGTTTGATCAAAGCCGCGGTCAGCAGGCAGCGCGAATTCCTGGCAGACGCTTCTGCTGTGCAGTTTACCCGTAATCCAAACGGTATTGCCGCCGCACTCATGAAAATTCATACCAATACCACCCAGTCCTTCATTACCAGACCCGCCAGTCGCGAATTCAACCATGCGCTATTTGAAGCGGGATCAAAATCTGATATGCGTGGTGCTGGTGCTACCCACCCGCCGACAGAAGATCGTATTAGAGCGATACTGCCCAGGTGGGATGGCAGCTATGACCTGATTCGAGATTCAGTTGGAGAAAAAGAGAGTGGTGTAGACAACTGGGCGCAACAGCAGAATGAAGGACAGGCACAAGACGAGTCGAAACCTGCAAAAGCCGAAGCCTTTGCCGGCGGCATAACTAGTGTCATATTGGCCGATGCGCTGTTGAATCAAATCGGCAACCCTACACCGGCTCATATCGACTATGCCGATAAGATTCTGCAGGCCGTTCCAGAGAAACTGCTCGAAGCTGCCCATGATTTATCGGGTGCCCGGGCAGTAATCTATCTCCTCGTGCTAAGCAAGGATGAAACTACCAGAGACGCTCAAATCAAGCTGCTGGCAGAGAATGCCGATCCTGGTGTGCATGTCGAACTGATTCGGTTGAGCCAGTCTGTGAGCGCAGTTGATCCGGATCATCGGTTGCCTGTTGCAACTATCGCCATGTCGACATTGCGCCAGCTATCAGATGCACAATACGCAAGATTCAAAACCAACTTCCAGAAGCTGATTCACATCGACAAGAAAATCAGCCTGATGGAGTGGTCACTGCAGAAAATTGTCTTTCATAATCTTGACGCAAGCTTTGACGGGAAGAGGAACAGGCTTGGCAGAAAATCCTTAAAAGTGGTCAAAGAGTCTTTAGCGTTGTTACTGTCTGTACTGGCTCATTCCAATGCTCAGGAAAATCTAAGCGCCGGCCAGGCATTTACCCGTGGCACCAACAAACTGGGAATCGGTTTGGTGTTCCTGGAGAAAGAGGACATCAGCTTCAGCAAGCTCGATACGGCGCTCGATGAGCTTTGCCTGGTTAAGCCGCTTGAAAAGCCGCTACTTTTGAAAGCCTGCGTTGAA